>CAZKPL010000048.1:0-21022 GCA_964554625.1 uncultured Nitrosomonas sp.
TATTGCTTACCCCGGCTCCCCGGTGGGGAGGGAGGCGTCCATACCATCTCCGTTAAAAAGTGTACCGAAAATGTACCGAACGGGTTTTCCTTGACAACAAGATATGATATAACTTATTGATTTTATTGGCGCCCTAGAGACGAATCGAACGCCCGACCTACCTCTTAGGAGGGGGGGTCTGTACCACAATTGCGTAAAGAAACAGGCGTATCTGATGCTACGTTGCCCCAATGGAGAAAAGAATACAGGAACAGGGGAATCGCAGTGCCGGGAGATAACAGCAAAGCAGATGACTGGACAGCAGAAGATAAACTAGCAGTTGTTATAGAAACAGCGGGTTTGAATAACGCACAACTGAGTGAGTATTGCCGCAGTAAAGGCCTATACCCAGAACAGGTTGATCAATGGAAAACAGCGTCGCTGTCAGGGTATTGATGTCTTGCGCAAGACCCGGTTGACTGAGGCGTTAGCTGTGAAGCATAAGGTCGTATTACAGCAGGACTAATGGCTGAGAATCTTGACGAGGCGCGCCAATGGGTGCTGCATTTTGTTGACGGGTATAACAACTGCCATCGCCATAGCGGCATAGAATATGTGACGCCGGCACAGCGCCATCACAGTGATGATGTGACTATTCTTGAACAGTGAAAACGCCTCTTTCTATAAGGAAGCAAAAAAGAAACATCCGGAACGTTGGTCGGAAAAAAACAGAAACTATAATGAAAAAAGTAGCTTAAATAGTGTACCCGGGCGAAAAGTGCGTTGACACCCACCGATTCTTAGCTGCACTATAGCACTGTAGACTCTGCCCCTTAAGTAAATAAGGTAATTTCCTCGCTATGCCGGGGGAATTATTAATCTTAGAATAGCAGATACTAAAATATCGCCTAAGACCATGTCGTAGTGGTAATCTGTACTGAAGATATTGGTAAATTTCGGAAATACTACGTAATATGAATTTTTCTCCTTTAGTTTCGCAAGCGGTTATTAATAAACATACCTTTCTCGAGAAGCACCTATTAGGTATTCCTGAATACCCCGAGCGGCAGGAACTTCATGCCGAGCTTAACGCGAATGTTTATGAATTGGTAAGTATTCCTGCTCAGCTTTCACATTTGGTGCTTTTGTCTAATCGGCAGTGGGTCGACCAAGAGCGTCAATTAATAATTCAACTTTGTAATCGTTACGGTATTTTGCCACCTAATGCTCACTTCGACCAATTCAGTACTGAATTCGGTGATTTTCGTTTGCGATGGGAACGTCATACCGAATATTCAACGTATACGGTTTATTGCAAGGGTCCGTTTGATATTCCTTTTGCTAAGCCCGCCATTACCTATCTACCTCAAGATTGGTTAGCTAGCTTGCCGGGTGAGGTGTTAGTTGCGACGCATATCGCGATGGATGACCGATCTCGCCCCAGTCGTAGTCTGAGTGAACTGGCTGGCCTCTTTGCGTCAAACACCGTGACTGGT
This sequence comes from uncultured Nitrosomonas sp., assembly GCA_964554625.1. Classification (GTDB taxonomy): domain Bacteria; phylum Pseudomonadota; class Gammaproteobacteria; order Burkholderiales; family Nitrosomonadaceae; genus Nitrosomonas. Next base: position 1,476 of record CAZKPL010000048.1, read on the forward strand.
TCTAAAGTGTCGGGCGGGAGTGCTAGTGTCTGGAGTGATAATCAGATTCATGCAGATGGCTTTAGTCGAATCTTGATTCATGATGATAATCTACGCAGCCGTCAGGTTGGGAGGTTAGTGCAGCGGCTGCTGGAAATTGAGACGTATCGTATGCTGGCCATATTGCCGTTAACGTTAACGCGTAATGTAACTCCGCAGTTGGAACGCTATGACGATCGCTTAACTGAGTTGATTACCGGTAGCGAATTGAGTGGTATTGAGGATGAGCAGCGTTTGCTTGGTGAATTGACAAGACTAGCCTCGGAAATTGAGAAAGTCTCTGCCCAGACTAGCCATCGATTTAGCGCATCACAAACTTATTACGCTATTATGCAGTTACGTATCGTTGAATTGAGGGAAGAGCGTATTGAAGGGTTGCAGATGCTTTATGAGTTCAGAAAGCAGCGAGTGACTTCAGCGATGGGGACTTTCGATCTGGTTCGCTCTCAGTTGGAGATTCTTTCTTTGCGTGTGACACGTGCTTCATCGATGCTGCGCACGCGTGTTGATATTTCCATGGAGTCACAAATTCGTGATTTATTAAAATCTATGGATAATCGAGCGCATTTACAACTACGCTTACAAGAGACGGTTGAGGGATTATCGGTTGTTGTACTGAGCTACTATTTACTCGGTATAGTAGGCTATGGACTTAAGGCGGCAAAAGCTGCAGGATATGCTATCAATATAGAATTAATCACGGGGATTGCGATCCCCGTAGTAGTCATGATCGTATTTTTTGGGGTGGGGCGTTTGCGTCGTATGGTGAAAAAAAATAAGTAAGGAATTTTGCATATCCCTTACTACTTTGACTGTTTTATTGATATTTGCCTCATAAAAAGCAGATGGATGCAAGCGTCATGGAGCGCTTGGAAGATCTCAATTGATCAAACGTGTAAAATAAGCGTTACCTTTTATTTGTTTCAAATACGATAACGCTAACGCTTATTTTACGAAATTAGTATCAGATCAGGTAGAGGCGGTTTTCAATTAAGTTAAGAGATTGAATTTTCAGATTCTTCCACCGTAACTGCTTTCATACTCAAACGAAGTCGTCCTTTATCATCAGCTTCAAGCACTTTTACTCGGACAGATTGGCCTTCTTTAAGATGGGCGGCAACATCTTCGACGCGCTCATTAGCAATTTGAGAAATATGTAATAAACCGTCTTTACCAGGCAGTATGCTGACAATTGCACCAAAATCAAGCAATTTCAATACTACACCTGTATATATCTTACCCACTTCCACTTCCGCAGTAATATCTTCGATACGTTTTTTTGCAAGCTCGCCTCCCTCGCTATTGATGCAGGCGATCATGACTGTGCCATCATCGGTTATATCTATCGTTGTATTAGTTTCTTCAGTTAGGGCGCGAATTACTGCACCACCTTTACCAATAACATCACGAATTTTCTCGGGATTGATCTTGAATTTGATAATGCGTGGAGCATGTGTCGAGATATTTTCCCGGGTTGCGGGAAGGGCTTGCTTCATAATGTCCAGGATATGCAAGCGCCCTTCTTTAGCCTGAAGCAAGGCCACTTGCATGATTTCCTTGGTGATTCCTTGAATTTTTATATCCATTTGCAGTGCAGTAATACCTTTTTCGGTGCCCGCTACTTTAAAATCCATATCACCCAGGTGGTCTTCGTCACCAAGAATATCGGTAAGCACAGCAAAGCGATTTCCTTCCTTAATCAGACCCATGGCAATACCTGCCACGTGGGCTTTTAAGGGTACTCCTGCATCCATCAATGCAAGGCATCCGCCACAGACTGATGCCATGGAGCTAGAGCCATTAGATTCCATTACCTCGGAAACTACCCTTAACGAGTAACCGAATTCTTCAGGTGGAGGAAGGACTGCTACCAATGCACGTTTTGCCAGGCGCCCATGTCCTATTTCACGCCGCTTTGGAGTACCGACCCGCCCAATTTCTCCTGTGGCGAAAGGAGGCATATTGTAGTGAAGCATGAAGCGCTCTGTATAATCCCCCTGTAAGGTATCAATTTTCTGCTCATCACGAGCGGTTCCTAATGTAGCTACGGCCAGGGCCTGTGTCTCACCTCGAGTAAATAGTGCTGAGCCATGTGTACGTGGTAGCACACCATGGCGTATGGAGATAGGGCGCACAGTCCTGGTTCCACGCCCATCTATTCGGGGTTCTCCATCGAGAATCCGGGTGCGGACAATCTGAGATTCGAGCTCAAACCCGATCTCTTTAACTGATTGTTCATCTGGACTTCCTTCTGTACCTACACCTAATTCCGTATAGACTCTCTGCCAAATTTCTTTAATGGTTTCGGTCCTGGCTTGCTTTTGTTTTAATTGGAATGCATTACGCAAATCTACTTCCGCCAATTGTGTGATCTTTTCAATTAATACAGGATCTTTCTCGGCTGGTTTCCAGTCCCATGCGGTAACGCCAGCTTCATCAGCGAATTCATTAATGCCATCAATGATCACTTGCATTTGCTCATGGCCATACATAATAGCGCCTAGCATGATCTCTTCGGATAGTTCCGTTGCTTCTGATTCAACCATCAAAACTGCTTGTTGTGTTCCAGCTACAACTAAATTGAGCTGGGTTTGCCTAATCTCAGTAGTAGTTGGGTTCAGTACATACTCATCATTGATATAACCAATGCGGGCTGCCCCAATAGGACCATCAAATGGAATACCTGCAAGCACCAGCGCAGCAGAAGTTCCAATCATTGCCGGTATGTCAGCATCTATTTCGCTTTCAGATGATAAAACCGTTGCAACAATCTGGACTTCATTATAAAAACCAGCAGGAAATAATGGACGAATAGGACGATCAATCAATCTTGAGGTAAGTGTTTCTTTCTCGGAGGGACGACCTTCACGTTTAAAAAAACTACCTGGGATGCGACCTGCAGAATAGAATTTTTCCTGATAATCAACGGTTAGTGGAAAGAAATCTTGCCCAGGTTTTATATTTTTATCTCCGACGACGGTAACTAATACGACTGTGTCACCCATCGTAATCATTACTGCACCATGAGCTTGTCTCGCAATTTCTCCGGTTTCCAAAATAAGCTTATGGCGACCGTAGGTAATACTTTTCTTGATCGGTTTCAATTAGCAATCCTTCTTCATTGATGTAATCATCCTTGTTTGACCGGTTATTTCTCCTACGCTATAACCTATTTTTATTATTTAGCTAAAAATATTTAAATAATTACTTAAAGTTCCCCTGAGCTAGAAAAGAAAACTAATAAGTTAATTATTTTCGTAAACCAAGGCGTTCAATTAGCGCAAGATAGCGATCGCTATTCTTCTTCTTCAGGTAATCAAGTAATTTGCGTCGATGACTTACCATTCTAAGTAAGCCGCGGCGGGAATGATGATCTTTGGCATGTATTTTGAAGTGATCAATCAAATCATTGATGCGAGTAGTCAAGAGTGCTACCTGTACTTCAGGAGAGCCAGTATCTCCTGCGGCTCTTTGATAGTCATGCATCACCTGGGCTTTTTGCTCGGTTGTGACTGCCATATAATTTTCTCCAGTTTTAGTGTTGTTAATTGACCTATATAAGAAGCTCGAATTCTACCCTTTAATGGGCTATTTGTCCAAAGCTTACAAAGTGTTGGGGTGCTGCGGAACAGTCCGAAAAGGATTGATGAAGTGCTTTCCGTTAACTGGGCAATCTGAGATTAAATAAAGTAGTCCCCCGGCTACCGAGGGACTATTAATGGTTTGCCTGTGTGAGACGGCCATGCTGATTCTTTTGGTTTGATCAAGAGCAAATGAGAGATTGTCAGAATTTGATCCATATGACATGGGACTGTAAATGCCATGTCGTATTTATTCCGAAAAGAAGGAAAAAAGTGATATTTAGAATAATACGAAAATACCTGGGAAAGGCATTTCATGAATTAGCGGCGCAGAAAAACTGTCAACTGTCAGTAGAAGGACATCTGATGCCTGATCATATATGCATGTGCATCAGTATTCCCCGAAGTACTCGGTATCTTACGTAGTAAGGTATATCAAGGGGAAAAATGCTATATCGATTGTGCAGAGGTTTAAGGGGAAATCGAGGAATTTCACAGGTCAAAATTTTTGGGCACGTGGTTATATTGTACCTTGTACTTTTCTTTCGTAGCGAGATGGACGGGATTTATTTATGTGGCTTTTGTATGAGTTTGTATGTACCAGGGAATTTAATAATCTGAAGGAGGTAAGGAAAAATTTAGCTATCTGGTTTGATTGGCGCAATCAAGAACGATTTCATCAGAACCTTGACAGGCTTACGTCTGATGAAGCCTGCTACAATGATCAAAGGATCAATCAAGTTGCTTGCACCTGATCAACTATACATGTCAGAGTTTAATTTTCTTTCAGGCCGTCGAATTGGTTGGGACCGCATCAGATAAGTATAAAGATTGAATCCTAAGAGATTTTTATGATCTATATTTAAATAGAAAGGAATCTTTATTCATAGTGAACTTATTTAAAAATTGCGAGGTAAAGAAATACTTTTGATAAAAGAGGTATAAGCAATTTTCCTGAATTTTAATATAAGTATTTAATAAATAATATGAATTAATAAAATAGGTAATAGAATATGGGATTTTATGTGATAAATGGGGAGGATGCTCCAAATAGTCTTGAGAAGCGTATGATAGCTAGACCAGCGCATCTAGAGCGTATTAAGGCATTGCAAAACGAAGGGCGGCTTATTCTCGCGGGGCCTTATCCAGCTATTGATAGTCCTGATCCTGGGCCTGCCGGGTTTTCGGGGAGTTTAATTGTGGCAGAGTTTGCTTCGCTAGAGGCTGCGCAATCTTGGGCGGAAGCAGATCCTTATGCTATCTCAGGGGTATTCTCAAAGGTAACTGTTAAACCATTTAAAAAAGTTTTACCAAACTAGACCAAATTGAATTTATATAAGATGAGAGACTATAAAAAATAATCAATAATGATTATCAAATATTTTAATTACCTATGCTTATAATACGTAAAGAGTCGCACTTACAATCATCTGTTAGAGCGTAATCTTGTATAAATGTATATCAACTTTAATTTACTTAGAGGAAGTTGCATGCGCTTAATAAAATTTCTATTGTTAATATCAGTCGGTATGTCAGGTCTAGTCGCCGTTTCTCTTCAGGCCCAATCGACTGCTGCCGTAGCGAAAGTGAATGGAGTGGTAATTCCGCAAGCGCGGCTTGAATTTATGGTTAAAGCTGCTGTTGCTCAAGGTCAACCTGATTCTCCCGAAATGAGAAATACTCTGCGTGAGAATCTCATAGCTGAAGAAGTTATTGTGCAAGAGGCTCTTAAAAAAGGGCTGGATCGAAACTCAGATGTGATAACTCAAACCGAACTTGCCCGTCAGGCAATATTAGTCAGAGCATATCAGGCGGATTACATCAAAAATAACACCGTGAGTGACGATGTCTTACGACGGGAATATGAAACTGTGAAAGCGCAGATGGGGGATAAGGAATATAAAGCACGTCATATCCTTGTTGAGACTGAGGCAGAAGCCAAGGATATAATAGCCTCTCTTAAGAAAAAAGGCGCTTCTTTCGAGAAACTGGCAAAAGACAAATCAATTGATGTGGGTAGTAAAAATAATGGCGGTGAATTAGGTTGGAGTGCAGCCGCAGCATATGTCAAGCCTTTTGCAGATGCTTTGCAAAACTTGAAAAAAGGCAATACCACTGATAAACCGGTACAAACCTCCTTTGGTTGGCATATAATTCGCCTGGAAGATATACGCCCTACAGTAACGCCTCCGTTCGAAGAAGTAAAAATGAATATGCAGCAACGTGTGTTGCAGCGAAATTTTGCAGCAGTTGTTCAGGATTTGCGTAGTAAAGCTAAAGTCGAGTAATCTTATTTTGCTTGGGAATCAGTGAAGTTAATAGCTTTACTGATTCTCGTTTGATACGATTAATGTTTTAACTCTTGAAGATAAAGCGCAAAACAGCTCATAACTGATTGTACCTGAAGATTTTGCTACTTCCTCGATTGGTAACTGGTTTCCCCACAAAATTACTGGGCTTCCAATATTGGCATTTTGAATTTTAGTAAGATCAACAGTGAGCATGTCCATAGATATACGTCCAACTATACGGGTACGCTGACCATTGACAAGTACAGGCGTGCCAGTAGGTGCATGACGTGGATAACCATCTGCATAACCACATGCAACGACGCCAATGCGCATTGGTTGCTCGGTCTGGAATTGACCGCCATATCCAACTTTATCTCTTGTAGTAAGATGTTGTATGGCGATTATCTTGCTTGATACCGTCATGACAGGGCGTAAACCTAGTTCTGCAGCAGTTTTATCTATCAGTGGGGACGCGCCATAGAGCATGATACCAGGACGCACCCAGTCAGCATGTGTTTCAGGGTAACGTAAAATAGCTGCGGAGTTTGCCAGAGAGCATGGCAGATGATGTTTTCCAAAAATCATAAAGAAATCGTTGAGCTGCTGGTTGACTTCGTCCTTTTGGAAGGGGTCATCTGCGCAGGCAAAATGCGTCATCAGCGTAATTTGGCTAATGAGCGAGTTAACTCTTAGCGTTTCAAGTACAGCTAATCCTTGCGCAGGTGCGAAGCCAAGCCGATTCATCCCAGTATTGATTTTAAGAAATACATTTATTTTATTTTTTTGTTTTGCCGTGGACAGCATTGCCAGCTGTTCTTGATGGTGTATTACCGTGCTTAAGTGGTACTGTTTAATAACAGTCAGATCTGCTGCAGAGAAAAAGCCTTCAAGAAGTAAAATAGGCTGATAAACACCGGCTTCTCTTAAACGAACAGCAGCATCGAGCTCGAGAACAGCAAAAGCATCTGCAGTTCTTAGAGCGTGTGCAGTACTGAGTAATCCATGCCCATAAGCATTTGCCTTTATTACTGCCATTATTCGTGCGTTTTGCGCATGTTTGCGTACGATGCAAAGATTATGCTTAAGTGCTGAGAGATCAATCAGCGCATGGATCGGGCGAGGCATTGATTATTTATTTGGAAGATAATGATTATTTCGATTAGCTGGATTTTATTATATTTGTTCTTAACAGCAGGTGTTTCAGAAATGCAAAGATGAGAAATATATTTAATTAAACCAGTGATTTATAATAAATACAAGCTGGTTGTTTTTTGAGCTAATTGTAGAATTAAAGCAGGAGTATTAGCTATCAGAAAAATGTTTTGATGTAACATATGAGTATGATGTATTAGAAAACCTATGTTAATGGGATAATTTAGTATTTCTAATGTCGCAATTTATTGATTATTCTAATGGTGTGATAAGAGTCCAGCGTTTAGTTCTTGTTTTTAGCTCACCCAAATTTGGGTAATAGGAATAAAATCAGTGTTTATTTTGAATTCAGAATAGTTACAGCCTATCAGAATGTTTAGTCTTTTTAAATCTAAAAAAAATTCTACGGAAGATACTTCTAAGTCGGAAAGCCTAGTAAGCAAAATTAGACAGGGGCTTACTCGAACCCGACAAAATTTTGGTAAGCAGTTATCTGGTTTGTTTAGTAGGGGTAAAATTGACGAAGCGCTCTATGACGAACTTGAGACTGTCTTGCTTACTGCAGATGCTGGTGTAAATGCTACTAATTGGTTGCTAGATACATTGCGTAAGAAAGTTAAACGTGATGCGCTGAGCGACGCGGAACAGTTAAAAGGAGCACTGCAGGAAACTTTGGTTAGTTTGCTTGCCCCATTAGCACAACCGCTTGATGTTAAGACAAAAAAGCCATTTGTTATTATGATCACGGGAGTGAATGGTGTTGGTAAAACCACAACAATTGGAAAACTTGCCCATTATTTCCAATCACAGGGAAAATCAGTATTGCTTGCTGCTGGAGATACATTTCGTGCTGCCGCACGAGAGCAACTATTGGCATGGGGCGAGCGTAATGGCGTTACAGTAATAGCGCAGGAAAGCGAATCTCAGAAAAAGAGCGATCCTGCGGCTGTCATTTTTGATGCGATCAATGCAGCTAAAGCGCGTGATATTGATATAGTACTGGCCGATACCGCTGGCCGCCTGACTACTCAATTGCATCTGATGGAAGAAATTAGAAAGATAAAACGTGTTATTACCAAAGCGTCACCAGATGCACCACATGAGATCTTGTTAGTACTGGATGCCAATACGGGTCAGAATGCAATTAATCAACTCAAGGCTTTTGATGACGCGCTTGGAGTGACTGGTTTAGTTCTTACCAAGCTGGATGGAACTGCTAAAGGTGGTGTAATAGCTGCCATAGCTGCACAATACCCACAAAATCCTCCTGCCTTACGCTTTGTAGGAGTGGGAGAAGGGCTTGATGATCTTAGACCATTTGATGCGCAGGAATTTGTCGAGGCATTGTTCGATTAGGCACCAAGCGACAAATGCTTGCTTGTTGAGTATTTTATGATCAGTTTCAAGAATGTTTATAAACGCTACCCAGATGGGTATGAAGCTTTAAAGAATGTTGCTTTTACAATTCATTCAGGTGAACTCGTATTTGTTTCCGGCCACTCAGGCGCCGGTAAAAGTACCATGCTGAAGCTTATTGCGGCGATAGAGCGTCCCACATCTGGTCATGTTATGGTAAGTGACCAGAACATCAATGCGCTCAAAAAGAATGCGGTTCCTTTTTTGCGGCACAGCCTGGGTTTAATTTTTCAAGATCAGAAAATTTTGTATGATCGTACTGTTTTTGCCAATGTTATGTTGCCCTTGCAAATCCGTGGTTTCCAGAAAAAGGCAGCAGCTGGGAGAGTTCGTGCTGCGCTTGATAAGGTTGGTTTACTAGAAAAGGAAAATGCTCATCCGATTACATTATCAGGTGGTGAGAAACAGCGATTATGTATTGCTAGAGCCGTGGTTCATCGTCCATCAATTTTGATAGCCGATGAGCCTACTGCGAATCTTGATACTGATTATGCACAAAGCATTATGGAAGTATTCAGATCCTTTCATCAAGTAGGTGTTACTGTAGTAATTGCCACGCACGATACAACGTTATTAAATGATACTCAATATCGCATCCTTTTACTCAATCAAGGAAAATTGACTGTATGAGCGTGTGGTTGTCTCAACATTGGCAAGCGCTAAGCCAGACACTCAGGCAGCTTGTCAATACGCCATTATCTAGCCTGCTGAGTATCATTGTAATTGGTATTGCTTTCAGTTTACCTCTTGGTATCTATACCTTGCTAGGCAATTTGCAGGCTATCTCTGGAGATGTTACCGATACTCCACAATTAAGTTTGTTTCTTAAGTTGAGCACGACGGAAGAAGACATTGAGAATATCAATTCACGGTTGGAAAAACTTTCGTATATCGCAAGTTTTCAATTCATATCCAAGGAAATTGCCTTGCAACAACTGCAACAAGAAAGTGATCTAACTAAAGCTATAAATAATCTTACAAGAAATCCATTACCTGACGCTTTTATTATCGATCTTCAGCAAGTTACACCTGATGAACTAGAGAATATACGTGCTACCATAAAAGAATGGCCTGAGATAGAGTATGTTCAAGTCGATACGGATTGGGCCAGGCGATTGGATGCTTTTCTCAGATTGGGCCAGCTTGCCGTATTGATGTTAGCAGTTTTATTGAGTTTGGCATTGGTTATAGTAGTTTTCAACACCATTCGCCTGCAGATATTAACTAAACGAGATGAAATTGAAGTCTCGAAATTAATTGGCGCTACAGATAGCTTTATCCGCCGCCCTTTCCTCTATTTTGGGGCGATACAAGGAGTAGCAGGTGCAGCAGCTGCCTGGTTACTTATTGCCTTGGGTATTCAGGCAATCAATGAGAGCTTGATTGAGCTTGCACAACTCTATGCAACAGACTTTCATTTGAATCACCTTTCTTTAAAAGATAGCCTTAGCTTGTTTATTTTTTCGGCATCACTAGGATGGTTAGGAGCAAGGTTATCGGTTGCACAACATCTCTCTCAAATCGAACCCGAGTAAATGAGTCGATTCCAGGTTCTGTTGACACTTTGTAAATATAGCTTGCCCAGAAAGTATAAATATCTGATTCTATTTATAAATATTTTATTCTCCGGTAGGAAGTGCACGTAAGTAAGTGAAATGACACCAAAAACCGTATATCATGATATGCTATAAAAGTCAAAAATAACTCATGCTCGAAGAATTTGATACATCCTCGACATGATTCGCAGAACAGGCGATACGTTTTCCAACGGACCTTGTGCTGTTGAATGAAGCGCCTGAATTGAGTGAACGTATGCCTTGATGAACTCCATGCAAAAAGTAATCGAGCGCAGAAAAAGAAGCCGCACACCTATCGCGAGCTTGTCAGATCGGCCTATCTCAGCTTAGTCAAGCTTAAGCGCCTCTCAAACAAAAAACGCCGTGCTGGCATCAGGAAGCAATTGCAATTTCCGGGTCGGAATTCAGGTCATATTGAAGAGATGTTAACGGAATACCCACAGGATACACCCTTACCGTTATCCAATTGGTTGCTGGGTTGCTATTGAGTATTGCCGCATCTGTACATCAGCAATATGAAATGTATAAAACCAATGCCAGACGCTGCGATGACCGCATCGTCAGCATCACTCAACCGTATATTCGGCCAGTTATCAGGGGCAAACAAGGCAAGACAGCATGGTTCACATACCAATCACAGCTTTCTGGAGTGCAATAACATTTGTTTTACAGGCAAATCACTGGGGCGCCCGCCAAAGATTACACCTGAAAATAAAGATGAGATAGAACGCCTGCAAGCACAACATCGGCAGGAATATCGGGAACGGATTCCAATCGAAGGAAAGTTTGGGCAGGGAAAGTATCGTCTCAACAATATTCGAGCCAGGCGTGCCGATACCTCTGTGATTTGAAGTGCGAAGGGTATAGAGCAAGAGTTTCCAAACAGATTTTTATAGTATATAGGGAAAATTCCTACAAATAGGTTGGTGAAATACTGACCGTTTATTTGGTTGATATTCCATTTACTTCCATAGTTACAAGATTGAAAATATGCTTGAATTGAGAATGTGCTCAATTTAAATCTAATCATGCAAATAAGGAGCGTCGATATGGAAACAAGTCAGATTCTTGATGAGATAAGAGAGATCAATCTTGGTTACATGTTACTAGCTCAACAGTTGTTACGTGAAGATAAGGCTACAGCGATATATCGACTCGGTATTAGTGAAGATGTCGCAAATATTCTGGAGAATCTTACCTCTAGTCAGCTGTTAAAAATGGCTACTTCTAATATGTTGTTGTGCCGCTTCCGGTTTGATGATCGACTCATTGCTGAAATTTTATCCAATCATAGCCGAGATCGTGCCCTGACCCAATCGCATGCTGCTATATTAATGGCCGGATTACCGGCTGAAACTATTGGTTGATTTAGTATAGAACGAGGAGCATTCTATGCGAGAGAAGAGCCTTTTATCAGAAGCTAGGCAAATTCAGCTTGCTACTGAATTAATTAAACTTGGAGCTAGATTACAGGTTTTAGAGACAAATACGGAATTAAGTCGTGAGAGGCTTGTAAGGCTATATAAGGAGATAAAAGGAGTATCTCCCCCCAAAGGGATGCTGCCTTACTCTGAAGACTGGTTTACAAGCTGGCAACCAAATGTGCATTCCTCACTATTTATTAATGTTTATAACTATATTATTAAATATACAAATGTTTATGGTATTGATGCCATTATAAAAAGTTATAAGCTATATCTTGAGCATATTGAAATTAATCACCTTCAGCGCATTCTGAGCTTAACGCGTGCGTGGACTCTAGTGCGCTTTCTTGAAAGCAAAGTATTGTGTGTTACACTTTGTACTAAATGTAATGGTAATTTCATAGTTCATAGCTTGGAGATACATTCCAACCATGTTTGTGGTTTATGTAATATTCCATCTCGAGCAGGTAAAACTAAGAGAGTTGCTCTAAGTGCAACAGCAAAAGTAAACCAAGAATATGTTGTGTGAGTTTCTTTGATTATTAACTGTTGACTGTTTAGATCGATTTAAAAATGCTTGATTGTAAAGAATTATTTGTGAGGTATTGGGTAGCGAAATGGCAGGGCTATTTACAAAAATAATTTCTTATTCATTATAATTTGATCCTACTCTTTATAGAACTAATGTAGTGAGATGCAATAAAGTTGTAGATGCAAGGTATTGCGCTGACTGTAATTGGAAGTTGATTGCACTTCTTGTGCATTATTCAGAAATATCAATCTATAAAGATTGTATCCTAGCTGGAATTAGGAACATAAATAGAGCTTACTGATAAAGTATAAGTAGCTGATTATATTTATAAATATTCTATTCTACGGTAGAATAATGCACGTAAATAAGTGAAATGACACTAAAAACCGTGCACCATGATACGCTATAAAAGTCAAAAATAACTCATGCTCGAAGGATTTGATACATCCACCGGCATAATTCTTGATCCCGAAAATCGCTGGGTAAAACTGAGTAATTGCATTCCATGGGACGAATTAGCTGAGAGTTACTATAAGATGCTATCTCCCCCGTTAGGCCGTCCAGCGAAAGACGCGCGTAGATTGGTGCAGTTATCATCAAACATAAGTTATCGGTTTTGGATGAAGAGACAGTTGAACAAATCCGGGAGAATCCCTATCTGCAATATTTTATAGGTCTGAAAGGATTTCAATCGCAGGCTCCTTTCACGCCCTCATTACTTGGTTGATGTGCGTAAGTGGAAAGCGGATGGGGCAAACGGCATTTGATGAATTTCATGAAGCGATCATTGAAACAGTTGAGCATAGAAGGGTAAAGAAGGCTGTAAAAGCTGGCGATCATAATGGAGGTGGTGATACTGCATTGAATCGCAGCGAAATTGATTGCAGTGACAATGCTTCAATGGTTACTGCAAAGCAATCTTTGGCAGATGAATCTCCGCGCAATCACGGCAAATTGACCTAGTTTAATGGATCTGGACAGTCCAGTTAATAAGACTATTTTCCCTTAATTAGACTGTCCGGTTTGATTTGACCAAGTCATATTGCCACATTTGTACATCAGCAATATGAAATGTATAAAACCAATGCCAGACGCTGCGATGACTGCATCGTCAGCATCACTCAACCGTATATTCGGCCAGTTATCAGGGGCAAACAAGGCAAGACAGCAGAATTTGGCGCCAAAATAAGCGTGAGTCTGACAGGAGAAGGACTGGCGCATGTTGATGAGCTTCACTGGAACGCTCAACATGAAGGCCATGACCTGAAAGATCAAGTTGAAGCTTGCCAACAGCGTTATGGCTACTATCCTGAAGTTGTCATTGCTGCACACTATATGGTTCACGTACCAATCACAGCTTTCTGGAGTGCAATAACATTCGTTTTACAGGCAAATCACTAGGGCGTCCGCCAAAGATTACACCTGAAAATAAAGATAAGATAGAACGCCCGCAAGCACAACATCGGCAGGAATATCGGGAACGGATTCCAATCGAAGGAAAGTTTGGGTAGGGAAAGAAAGTATCGTCTCAACAATATTCGGGCCAGGCGTGCCGATACCTCTGTGGCGTGGATTAATAGCATCTTCCTGGTCATGAACCTGTTTGTGCTGGTGCAGGTTTTTATTTACTTGAAGAAATTTGCTGCCAAAATAGCAATATGGGTAACAAAAAAGAGCACGTCCAGAGAAGTTGTATTTGCGCTTTTCTCTCAATTCATCCCAAATCAGAATTTTTGCTTGGCAATGCAAAGATGATTGCTGAATTTCTGAGTAAGCTCTAAATAATCATAACATGGTATGTTCTATTATCTAGTTTTTTAATTCGACCTTTCTGACTGTTACTATATTTCTTCCCAATCAATTACCAAGTAAAATTACCTGTTATGGGAAAGCTCCCCTATGAGGGATTTTATATTTTGGGGCTGTCAGAAAATAACCAAAACAGTATTTTCATGAAAATAAGTTATCAATTAATCAATAGCTTGTAGATAATACTCTTCTTAAAAATGCTATTTTCCGATAGTTCCATCTTCTTATTTCAGCAGATTACTAATACGCTCAATTGCCTTTTCTAAATTCTCCATTGAAGTGGCAAAAGATAGACGGATATATCCTGGGCAACCAAATGCTGATCCAGGGACAATGGCAACCCCTGCTTTTTCCAATAATAATTCACTAAAAGCGATATCGCTATTATTTTTCATGAATCCATTCATTTGGAGTTTTTGTATTGCTTGACGGGCATCAGCAAAAGCATAGAACGCCCCTCCAGAAAGTAAACAGTGAATACCAGGAATCGTATTTAGTCTATCAGTAACAAACTGGTTACGTTCTTTGAACGCTGCTTGCATCGGAGTCATGCACGATTGATCGCCATTCAGCGCTGCTTCAGCTGCTATCTGTGATATGGATGTAGGATTAGAAGTACTTTGTGATTGAATATTCTCCATTCCAGTAATGATGTGCTCAGGTCCGCCACAATAACCAATTCGCCAGCCTGTCATAGCATAAGCTTTGGAAACGCCATTTAATACGATTGTACGTGAGCGCAAGTCAGGGCATGCGTTGAGAATATTGACAAATTTGTCATCCGATAAAAGAATATGCTCATACATATCATCAGATGCAATCAGAATATTTGGATACTTTTTTAGTATCTCACCTAATGCCTTGAGTTCATCCAGGGTATAGACACTGCCGGATGGGTTGCTAGGACTATTGATAACAAACATTCTGGTCTTGGGTGTAATAGCTTCTTCCAGCTGTTTAGCTGTAATTTTGAAACTGTCCTCAATACCTGTTTCGATAAAGACGGGTTTTCCTTCAGCAATAAGTACTATATCAGGATAGGAAACCCAGTATGGGGCAGGAATGATCACCTCATCGCCAGGGTTGATCGTGGCTAATATAAGATTAAAAAAACTTTGTTTGCCGCCACAAGAAACGAGGATTTCTTTGGAAGTAAAATCAAAATCATTTTCACGTTTGAATTTTGCAATAATTGCACTCTTGAGTGATGGCGTACCTCCTACTTGGGTATATTTTGTGAAACCCGCGTTAATTGCAGCTATCGCTGCATTTTTGATATGTTGAGGCGTATCAAAATCAGGTTCACCAGCACCGAGCCCTATAATATCTTTACCTTCAGATTTAAGCCTTGCAGCCTTCGCAGTGACAGCTAGGGTAGGGGATGGTTTAATGGCCTGTGCGCGTTTTGAGAGTTCCACAACTATGCTCCTGAAATGGTCGATACCCAACATGGTAGAATTAAACAAGCAAGTTTCTTACGTGCAAATTATACCTGTGATTATTACCTTTCCCAACAGCCCTTATAAACTATATCAGTCGTTTCAGCCCTCGGGCGATCAGCCTGGTGCGATCAGTAAATTGATTGAAGGTGTCGAAGCTGGATTATTTTGTCAAACGTTACTAGGAGTAACGGGTTCAGGTAAAACGTTCACAATAGCTAATACGATTGCACGATTGGGACGTCCCGCGATCATTATTGCACCCAATAAAACACTGGCAGCCCAGTTATATGCAGAAATGCGTGAATTTTTCCCAGAAAATGCAATTGAATATTTCGTCTCTTATTATGATTACTATCAACCCGAAGCATATGTTCCATCCCGGGATCTTTTTATAGAAAAAGATTCCAGTATTAATGAACACATTGAACAAATGCGACTTTCTGCAACCAAATCGCTACTCGAACGCAAAGACGCCATCATCGTCGCAACGGTATCCTGTATTTATGGCATTGGTGATCCGGTTGATTATCACAGTATGATTCTGCATCTGCGTGAGCATGAAAAGATGTCTCAACGCGATATCATTAAACGTTTAAGCGGCATGCAGTATCAGCGAAATGAATTTGAATTCAGTCGCGGCACTTTCCGGGTAAGAGGCGATACACTCGATATTTTTCCAGCAGAGAGCTCAGAAGTAGCCATTCGAGTATCGCTGTTTGATGACATCGTAGAAAGTATATCTTCGTTTGATCCGCTAACTGGACGAATTCTGCAGAAGGTAGCGCGGTATACTGTTTATCCTTCAAGTCATTATGTGACACCGAGAAGTACAACCCTGCGGGCAATTGAGACTATCAAAACTGAATTGGCTGAACGTATCACATTTTTTCAGCAGCAAAATAAGCTGGTAGAAGCTCAACGCATTGAGCAACGTACTCGTTTCGATTTGGAGATGCTGAATGAACTGGGTTTCTGTAAAGGCATTGAAAATTATTCACGTCATTTTTCAGGTAGAAAACCTGGTGAGCCTCCACCTACGCTAATTGACTATCTGCCAGCTAATGCTTTAATGATAATTGATGAGAGTCATGTAACTGTTCCACAGTTAGGAGGAATGTATCGAGGTGATCGATCACGTAAGGAAAATCTCGTAACGTATGGTTTCCGGTTGCCTTCAGCATTGGACAATCGACCACTAAAATTTGATGAATTTGAGAAATTGATGCCTCAGACAATTTTTATCTCGGCCACACCGGCAGCATATGAGCAAGAAAAAAGTGGTCAGGTTGCCGAACAGGTTGTCCGGCCAACGGGTTTAGTTGACCCGGAGATCATCATACGTCCTGTAGCAACACAGGTAGATGATCTGATGTCAGAAGTTTCTGTGCGAACAGCCAAAGGGGAGCGAACGCTGGTCACAACACTGACTAAACGTATGGCAGAGGATTTGACCGATTACTTCTCTGATCATGGGATTAGAGTGCGCTATCTCCACTCTGATATCGACACGGTTGAGCGAGTAGAAATCATCCGGGATTTGCGCCTTGGCAAGTTTGATGTATTGGTTGGGATCAATTTGTTACGAGAAGGACTAGATATTCCGGAAGTATCATTAGTAGGGATTCTGGATGCTGATAAAGAAGGATTCTTGCGCTCTGAGCGCTCTTTGATTCAAACCATGGGGAGAGCAGCACGTCATGTCAATGGCACTGCCATTCTTTATGCTGACCGTGTTACAAATTCAATGCGACGGGCTATAGATGAAACTGAACGGCGTCGTAGAAAACAAATTTTATTTAATCAGAATAACAATATTACGCCACGAAGTGTCAGTAAGCGTATCAAAGATCTCATCGATGGAGTTTATGATAGTGAGCATGCACGGCAGCAAATTGGAGCAGCTCAAACACAGGCTCGTTACGCTCGTATGAGCGAATCTCAACTAACAAAAGAGATTCAGTCACTGGAAAAACAAATGTTGGAATCAGCCAAAAACTTGGAATTCGAAAAGGCGGCTCAATATCGGGATGAAATAAGAAATCTAAAAAATAAATTGTTCATTGGATTTGTTGATCCGGGACAATGACGTATTTGCTACCCAAAGCTTCAAATAAACATACTTAACAGGTAAAAAAATCAATCACATGATCTGAAAGATCATTGCTCCAGGTTATTGAGAAACTTTTACTTTGGTTGAGGTCACAAAGATAAGTCGGTCAAATGTCCGATTCAGGGTTTTACTGGTAAAGTTATGCATTGACATATTTTCAACAAAGCGGATATGATCACCAACGTTGACTTTGGTAGTAGGCGCTGCAATCCAGAAACGCTTGCCGCCATTTTCCAGCTCCATATAGGTATAGCCGGTAGTATCCAGTACCGATACGACTATACCTTCATCACTTGGTAATTTTTCTGCTTTAGCAGATGAAGTATTCGCGACATTTTTGTCAGTCTGGTCGGAAAAAACAGATGCTGGTTCCAGTAAAAAGGTCGTAAAGGCGACAGTCATAATTAATAGCAGTTTTTTCATTGTCTTATTTCTCTTAAAAATCAGAAACGGAAAGTATATTGAGTATAGAAGAAATCAGGTGAAATGCCAGGTCGCCGATTTTCAATAAAATTACCTGTGAATAGTTTCGAATATCCGACGAGTACGTCGTGATGGCGACTTACATGAAAATTCACACGAAAATCAATTTCATCACCGATATGACTACCTGATTGCCCTGTTGCATCGCGCAAAGTTCCCATACCAGCAGCATTGTAAAGAAAGTCACGCTTGTTTGCTAAATAAAATCGATGATACTGTGCAATAAATGTAAACCAGGGTTGAGGATGTAACGTCACTTGCGCATTGAAATCATGCATGTTCTGACGCCCCACCTGATCCATATATCCTAGATAATAATGTCCAAATGGAAAAAGTTGATTAAACGTATTTGTTCTCCCATCTTGCGGGTTGCTGTCGCCGGAGGCGAAATCATAGCGTAACCAAAATTGGGGGTTCATAGGAAAGGGAAGATGGTATCCTACACCCGAAGCTACCGCAAAAGCCGATATATCAAGATGGGAACGTCTACCAAACTGGTACATTCCTTCAAGTTCGTATAAAAACCGGTTGTAATCACCTGCTATCCGCCCTCCCACAGTTTGTAAGACTGAATCGCCTTGCAAGATATTGCCATTCAGAATATCTGTCGACTTAACAACTCGGTTATCAATCAAACTGAGAATATAGAGATCGAGCAATTGACCTTTCATTGGTTTGTACGTGCCCCATAAGCCAAAAAAATTCCGATCAAAGTCCCAGTTATCGAACTCATTCTTCTCTGTTGTCATAGGCCTCATAAAAAAGGCATCCAAGTCAAAAGCAGGAGTGCGCCAGAATGTCTTGATACCTTGAAAGGTTCGACGTGTATTTGCCCAGTCTAAAGTAGAGATCAGTCTTTGAGAACCATAAAGTAATTCTTGTCGACCGATCCGTATATACGCTGGGCCATCCAGGAACTGTCCTAATTTGATATCTGCGAAAAGATTCAGCATATCAGTATAATTTTTATCAATGGCTAACGCAGGTAAATCTTGACCGGAAGTGCGCGCATCCAGGAATTCAGCAAATAATCTAAATCTGTCCTGATACCAAAGATCTGCATGGAAACGTGTTCGAAATAGATGATATCTATTGTCAGCATCGGGTGCATTAGCATTACTGAAACGCATATCCGTTTCGTGCATGTATCGGTACCAGAACTGACCCCCAAAGGAGAGTAACCAGTTATCATTTAGATGAATACGTTTGAGTGGATCAAAAAAATCTTTTTCATGATCTGGTTTTTCGAGATAGCGAAAATCAATATCAAACGCAGAGGTTGGAAGCAATGCAGAAGGAGCATAGGGAGAAATCGGCGGAGTTTCGCGTTTATTTCCCGTGATTAAATCCCAGAGTGAATAATAACCAGGACCAGCAGGCGGTATCCCGAAAATTCCTACGCGCGGCAGTGCTGTTACTGGAGGTGTTTGTGACCAGTTAAAGTTCTGGCTAGTCGAATCTGCAGATTCTGCAGAATGAACCTGAAACGTGACAGCTGTGATTGCTAAACTTAAAACTAGTTTCAAGAAATAAATTCTTGCTAGAGAGCAAAATTTTAACTTGATACCTCTGAAAGAGGTAGATGAGAACATTATTTAGTTACCCTCCTCAATATTCTTGTATTTAATCAATATTACTTAGGGTCTGTTGACATTTCACATAGATAGCCAGAGATATCCACACGCGATGGC
>CAZKPL010000049.1:0-16693 GCA_964554625.1 uncultured Nitrosomonas sp.
TTTCCTCCAATTAAGATATTCTCTCTTAACTGGAGTGTCCGGGTCTATTGGACCACATCATAGCGATCATGGCAGTCAATATCTGTCGATTCGCTATATGGAACGCCTGGCAGAAGCCATTCGGTCGCAACCCTTGGCGCAATATTGATTAAGAGTGGAATTGGCTATCCTGGAATGGGTCGACTGGTTCAGCAATCGCCGGTTACTGGAGCCAATTGGAAATATTCCACTGGCTGAATTTAAAATGGCATATTATCGCCAACTGGATGAGTCAGCTGATGCAGCATGACTCAACTCAAACTAAAAAGTCTCCGGAAAAACCGGGGCCGATTCAGGAAAAAGAACCAGAAACTGTCGATGAAAAAGTAGCTTAAATAGTGTACTCAGGTGAAAAGTACGTTGACACCTACCGATATCGGGTAAATTTTATTCATAACGTAAGGCTTCTACTGGCTTTAATGAGGCCGCTTTCTGGGCAGGATAGAAACCGAAAAATATGCCGATGGCAGATACAAAAGTAAAAGCTAAGCCAATCATACCGAGTGTAATGACTACTGGCATGTCTGTAATCTGACTTATCGTCCATGCTCCGCTGATTCCCAGCACTACACCCGTTAATCCACCTAAAATACAAATCATTAACGCTTCTATTAAAAATTGTGTAAGAATTGTGCGTCTACTGGCGCCTATGGCCATGCGAATTCCAATTTCTCGGGTACGCTCTGTTACTGATACCAGCATGATATTCATGATCCCGATACCACCAACCAACAGTGAGATCGAGGCAATGGCTCCTAGCATCCATGCCATTATCTTGGTTGTAGTGCTTGCAACGGCTGCTAGTGCTGTCAGGTTACGGACGGTAAAGTCATTCTCCATCCTGTCAGAAAGACGGTGGCGTTGGCGAAGTAGACGAGTAATTTCTATTTCTGCTTCTTCCATCATATCCACTGATTTTCCTTGAACCATCATATAGTTGATCGATCCAGGAAATTGATTACCAAGAATTTGATGTTGAGCAGTGGTGAGGGGGATAAATACATTATCATCCTGGTCGCGTCCGCTAAGGCTTTGACCCTTGACTGCAAGAACACCAACTACCAGAAACGGCCTATTGGCGATACGAAGCGTTTTTCCAGTGGGGTCTTCTTTCCCAAATAGATTCTCAGCGGTTATTTTTCCCAGAACAGCAATGCGTGTGGCAGAGCGTAGGTCTGCTTCAGAAAATATTGAGCCACTCTCTATTTCCCAATTACCGACAGAAAAATAATCGGGAGTGACACCTGTTACCGTTGTACTCCAGTTATTAGCGCTATAACTAAATTGAGCAACGCCGGAAACAACGGGCGCAGTCGCTTCAACTGAGGGTAATTCTGCAATGGCTTGCGCATCCCCTGCAGTCAATGTTTTTATGCTGCCACTCCCAAACCGTAGCCCTCCTGAAGAGGTTGCGCCTGGCACTACGAGCAATAGGTGGCTTCCCATAGAACTTATTGTGCTGCTAATATGGGCTTGAGCGCCCTGACCGATTGATAGCATCAATACCACAGCTGCAACACCAATGACTATACCAAGCATAGTCAGCGCAGTGCGCAAGCGATTGAGTCGCAGCGCGCGAAAGGCTTCATCGATAATGATCGGCAGATTCATGATTAAGTTGTAATTTTATTATCATGAAGTGACATAGACTACATGGCGCCTTTGTATTTATCTTGGATAATGCAGCCATCTTTTAATCGAATCGTGCGATTGGCGTGGGAGGCAATATCATCTTCATGAGTTACCAGGATAATCGTTATGCCCTGATTACCATTAAGTTGTTTGAATAATGTCATGATTTCATGGCTGGTTTGTGTATCAAGATTTCCAGTCGGCTCATCAGCCAGGATAAGCTGTGGTTGATTAATCAATGCCCGACTGATTGCGACCCGCTGTTGTTGTCCTCCAGAAAGTTGATTGGGGTAATGTAGTGTAAATTGACTTAGGCCCGTTTGTTGTAACAACGTCAACGCATGTTTACGGCTTTCATTGCGGCTCATACCAGCATACAGTAATGGTATTGCCACATTATCCAGAGCTGTCATGCGCTTAAGTAAATTAAAGCCCTGAAATACGAAGCCTATACTGTGATTTCGTATACGTGCCAGTTCATCACTAGATAGATATGCTACATTGCGGCCAGCTAGCCAATAATTGCCACTCGTAGGTGTATCAAGACAACCCAGTATATTCATTAAGGTAGATTTACCTGATCCAGATTGCCCCATAATGGCAATAAATTCTCCAGAATAAATTTCAAGGTTGATATCAAATAGTACTTGATGGCAAACTGACTGATTTGCCTGATGATCTAGGCGATAAGCTTTGCACAAATCTTTCACTCGAATCAATGGTTGATTGGGGATATTATCCATGCTTAGCATTAGAACATCCTGAATCTAAAATTGCTCATAGATGATTCATTTTGTTTTTTACTTGCAGCATCACTGATAATCAACTCATCCCCTTCTTTTAGATCACCTGTAATCATTTCAGTGAAATTTCCATCTGTGATCCCGGTTATAACATTTATCGGCATAGCCGCTTTGTTTTCAAGGCGGTAGAGGAGGGGCTGGTGGGATTGTTTGGCAGAGGATCTGCCGGGTGCGGATATTTCGTTACTTGGTTTGTAACGAAGTGCTGCGTTAGGTATTCGTAGGACAGCACTTTTTTGGTTGACGATAAAACGAACATTCGCTGTCATGCCTGGTAACAGAGTGCCGTCATCATTGATGACAGTCGCAACTACATTGTAGGTAACTACATTTTCCTGGATAGTAGGGTTCATGCGTATTTGTTTAACAAAAGCAGTGAATTCTCGCTCCTTAAATGCATCTACCGTAAAAGAGAGCCCCTGATCAGCGTGTATCTGACCAATATCGGCTTCGGCAACGCTGATATTAATTTGCATTTGCCGTAGATCACGGGCGATCTGGAACAAAGTCGGTGTCTGGAAACTGGCCGCAACAGTTTGCCCAACATTTACATCGCGTGCGACAACTATCCCGGAAATGGGTGATCGGATAACACTGTAATTCAGATTAGCGCGATCTCGTTCAACATTAGCTTTGCTGATAGCTACCTGAGCATGTGCAATATCCAGTTGTTGTTCGATTTCATCCAAAGCTTCATTGGAAATAAATCCTTTTTGTAAAAGGATACGACTACGTTTAACCTTACTGGTCACATTTTTTAAAGTTGCCTGAGCGCTCTTAAAATTGGCCTCGGATTGCTGTAATTGCGCTTTGAGAAGCGCTGGATCAAGTTCAGCTAATATTTGACTCGTTTGCACCTGATCATTGAAATCTACATATATTTTGGAAACGGTGCCAGATACTTGCGTCCCTACATTGACAAGCTCAAGTGGGGTCAGCGTTCCATTTGCTGAAATAATTTGAGTAATGTCTCCACGTTCAACTATTCTGGTTCGATATCTTTCTTCTCCAGATGCTAGTTTTTGGTTTGTATATCCATAAATTGCCCCAAATACCAGGATAATTAACAAAACAATCGATTTATTTTTGAGGTTAAGGCGTGACATCTGGAGGTAGATCAAATCTTAATTAAACATGAATTAAACATGAAATTATTAAGGTGCCATCATTTCAAATGGCTGATTGTAAGTATTACAGCAGAGTTTTAACTGAAATCACTGATCACTATTTTTTCTCATTAGTAGCAACAAATTCCTTGAGCTGTCTCAGGCGCGCTTCTATACTGGATAATTGATAAAAATTACCATTATCTTTACGTAAAGCAATCTCTAGCTGCTCTATTGCAGCGCGATATTTTCCTTCTTGGACATAGACTTCTGCCTGTGCACGATGTTGGAGCATGTGGTTTCCAAGCACAGAGTGACATTGTGCTTCCAACCGATAAAGATTGATATCATCGTGAATAATTTGTGACTGTTTATTGATGAACTCAAGGGCAGTTTTCGCATTTTTGTGATTTAGTAAGGCTGTTATATAATCGTAAATGAGTGCACGATGTTGTGGATATGCATTTAATGCAGTTTGGTAAATTTTAAATGCATCCTTAATTTGTTTGTTAGCCAGTTTAACTTGTGCAGCAAGTGTTTCGATCATGGCGCCTGATTGTAAATATTCGCTCTCAACCAAGACAGGATTACCCAAGCTGTGATTCTTGAGTAAGCTGATAGAGTGATCAGATTGCATTATTCGGTACAGCTCGTTTAATTCCTTATCTGCACGTTTGTACTGCTTATCGCGCAATAGCGCATAAGTCAGGCCATAGCGTTCCGCAATTTCATTGGCGTAACGTTTATCTTTTAGGCGGGAATCAAATTCCATTACTTTATCTGTAGAATTTCCTTGGAAGGCTTTTAGCTTAGCTCGAACTAGGTGAAAATCGATACTGTCAGGAATTTGGCGATAAGATAATTCTCGCGTGCGATTCTCAATATCTGCTATGCGCTCATAAGTAAGCGGATGCGTTCTCAGATAAGAGGGGGCTCCATTTTCATAATATCGCCCAGCATTTTGCAAACGCTCAAAGAAGGTTGACATTCCATGAGGATCGAACCCTGCTTTATTCAAAATATTAAAACCGATTCGATCCGCTTCCTTTTCATGTTTACGTGTAAAATTCAGCTGGGATTGAATGGCGCCGGCTTGTGCAGTAGCAAGCACTGCTTGTCCTGCTTGAGGATTGGAGCGAGATGCAAGAATAGCTAAAGCAAGTGCAGCGATAGAAGCGAAAAGGCCAATATATTGCGGTCCAGAAAGCATTCTTGCCAGATGTTTCTGAGTGACGTGAGCAATTTCATGCGCCATAACTCCCGCTAATTCAGATTCACTTTGTGCGGCAATGATCAGACCGCTATTGAACCCCATAAATCCGCCTGGTAAAGCAAATGCATTGATGGAAGGATCCTGCAGGGCAAAGAACTCGAATGATTGATCGGATTTTGCTTCATTTGATGATGATATGAGCCTATTACCTAGGTTATTGAGATAACCTGCTATTTCAGCATCATTCAGATAACTGGGATCTGCGCGAATTTGACGCATAATCTGCAAACCAATCTGTCGTTCTTGGTAGGGTGTGATTGTAGCTTGTGATATATCGCCAAGATCTGGAAGTTCGTTTGCGAAAATATTTGCAGGAAATAATAATGGTAATACAATAGCCAAGTAGTAAAGTTTCATGCCAATTTGATGATTGTTCACAAATCAAGTTCCCCTATTATGTAATAGCGTATGATTTGTTCAGGGGAAAGTAATTTCCTTTTATTGAGCCTAGGATATAGCATGAGTTGCCAACCTGATGGGTTGGGTTGGAGGATAATCTAAAGGGTTGCCCTTGCTGTATGATTGAAGCAGGAACCGCTTCCCTGGTGAACGAGTGTAATGACAAATGGCTTCATTCCCAGCTTGTAAAAGAATCTTACTCAGGCATCAGTTTAAGAGCTTCTACATTTTTATTTAAAATTACCGGCAGCCATTACCCCTTGCAGGAGGTGTATCAATATGTCTAATCAGATTCTTAGAAAGGTAATATAGCGTTTGGTTTAAACTGCAGGATAATATTACGAAAGTCTTGCTGTATGCGTTGCAATGCTACCGTATCGTCTGCTTCAAAGCGTAAAACTACAACAGGGGTTGTATTCGACGCGCGTATCAATCCAAACCCATCCTTGTATTCAACCCTTAATCCATCAGTGGTGATCACCCGTTCCGGGTTATCGAAATGTGCATTTTTCTGAAGCTGTTCTATCAATGCGTGATTTTCGCCTTCTTTTAGTTTGATTTGTAATTCTGATGTATTGAGGGCGTCTGGGAGAGCATGCAATGTAGCATTAATGTCACCTTGATTGCTTAATAGCTCTAATAATCGTGCTGCTGCATAAAGAGCATCGTCAAAGCCATACCAGCGTTCCTTGAAAAAAATGTGGCCACTCATTTCTCCTGCTAATAGCGCACCTGTTTCTTTTAGTTTGCCTTTAATAAATGAATGCCCCGTTTTCCACATGACTGGCTTACCGCCATGTTGCTTGATCCATGTAACTAAATTGCGCGTGCATTTAACATCGAAGATAATTTGCCCTCCTGGGTTTCTGGTCAATATATCGGCAGCAAATAACATCAGCTGGCGATCAGGGTAAATAATACTCCCATCCTTGGTTACCAGGCCAAGCCGATCGCCATCACCATCGAAGGCAAAACCAATTTCTGCATCAGTAGTTTTTAGAGCATGAATGACATCCTGCAGATTCTTGGGTACAGATGGATCAGGGTGGTGATTGGGGAATGTTCCATCAACTTCACAAAATAGTTCGATCACTTCACAGCCCATATTCCGATAGAGTGCCGGTGCAAAAGCTCCGGCTACCCCATTGCCGCAATCGACAACGATTTTCATTGGGCGAGCCAGTTTGACATCACTGATAATGCGCTGGAAATAGGTTGGAGCA
Organism: uncultured Nitrosomonas sp.; assembly: GCA_964554625.1. GTDB lineage: Bacteria > Pseudomonadota > Gammaproteobacteria > Burkholderiales > Nitrosomonadaceae > Nitrosomonas. The sequence goes on from CAZKPL010000049.1 coordinate 6,476, forward strand.
ATAACGTGTGTTCTATAATTACCCTCCCCATATATTAGATTGTTGTTTTCTATGCGAATACGTAATGCCTGGATTGTCTCGGCTGCTAACGTTTCGCCACCCAAAACTATCTTCAGGCCATTGTAATCCGGTGGATTATGACTACCTGTGATCATTACGCCAGTATAGTTACATAACTCATATGCTGCGAAATAAAGTATCGGTGTGGGTACAGCGCCTACATCTATGACTTGAAGGCCGCTTTTTTGCAATCCTTCTACCAATGCTTGTGTCAGGGAAGGACTGGATAGTCTGCCATCCCGACCTATCGCAATAGAATTGAGTTTGCGCTCACGCGCTTCGGAACCAATGGCGTGACCAATCCTTTCAGCCACGTCATTGGTTAATGCGGTGTCTACGATACCTCGGATATCGTACGCTTTAAAAATTTCGCGTGGAACTTTATTCATGACGTAATAACTTGATGGCTCGGGATATTTAAAAGCAGATCAGAATGAAATTATCTATTCGAATTTACCGCTCAGTATTTTAATTGTTAATTGATCAGAAATAGGCTTGTTGATTGATTCAATGATGTTCTGCTTTTGCGCCACCTTTCAAGATGTAACGCGTACCACAATAAGGGCATAGTGCTTCACCGGTGGCTTCGATGGGTAAAAAAACACGTGGATGACTATTCCATAGGCGCATAGACGATATTGGGCAATGCAAAGGTAAATCGTCATCGGTGATTTCAATTTGTCGCTGATTGAGGGTGGTTGGGTTATTCATGAGATGCTCCATTAAACTAGGTCAAACATGGTGTAGCCAATCGGCATGATTGGTTGCTTTACCGTTGACACAATCGAAAAACAAAGCTTGCAGTCGCTGAGTAATTGGGCCACGTTTACCATTGCCAATGATACGATTATCGAGTTCTCGAATAGGAGTGACCTCTGCCGCTGTTCCTGTAAAGAATGCTTCGTCCGCACAATAAACTTCATCTCTGGTAATGCGTTTTTCAATGACAGGAATATTTATTTCTTGTGCTAGCTCGATTACTGAACTGCGTGTGATGCCTTCAAGGCAAGAGGTCAAATCAGGTGTGTAAAGCTTACCTTGTTTGATGATAAAAATATTTTCTCCAGATCCCTCAGCAACATACCCATCTACATCCAGGAGTAATGCTTCATGATAGCCATCCTGTGCAACTTCCTGGTGCGCTAAGATGGAATTGGTGTAGGTAGACACTGATTTTGCACGACACATATTAATGTTCACGTGATGGCGGCAAAATGAGGATGTTTTAACACGAATACCATTATCTAAACTATCTGCTCCTAAATAGGTGCCCCATGGCCAGGCGGCAATTGCGACATGAACAGATAGATTTTTTGCAGATAATCCCATTGCTTCTGGGCCATAAAAAACGATAGGGCGAATATAACCAGATTCAAGATGATTCTGTTTAACTACTTCTTTTTGCGCTTGCATCAGTGTGGCTTTGTCAAAAGGTATAGCCATTCTGAAAATATGCGCTGAATCAAACAAGCGGTCAGTATGTTCAGCTAAACGAAAAATGGCTGGTCCCCTACTTGTTAGATAAGCACGCAAGCCTTCGAATATGCCCATTCCATAATGTAAAGTATGAGTAAGTACATGCGTGGTAGCATCTCGCCAAGGAACCATTTTTCCATCGTACCAGATTACACCATCGCGGTTTGCCATTGACATTAAGGGGCTCCCGGTAAAAGTTCAAAAGCTACATTCTAGCGTATTTTTTAGCAAGCTATGAGAGCTTGGGGTGATTAACTGATATTTCCCACTCCACTCCATATAAATAAGGTAATCCCCCGGCTATGCCGGAGGATTATTAAAGGTTTGACTGTGTGAGACGGTCACACTGATTATTTTAGAATGATCAAGAGTGAGGAGAATCAAATGAGAGATTATCAGAGCTTGACTTATGCTAAATGAGACTGTAAGCATCATGTCGTATTTATTCCGAAAAGAAGGAAGAAAGAAAGTGATGTTCGGAATGATACGAAAACACCTTGGAAAGGTATTGCGCGAATTAGCGGAGCAGAAAAACTGCCAGATAGTAGAAGGGCACCTGATGCCTGATCATGTACACATGTGCATCAGTATTCCTCCAAAATACTCGATATCTTACGTAGTAGGGTATATCAAAGTCAAAGGGAAAAGTGCAATATCGATAGCGCGGAAGTTTACGGGGAAATCTAGAAATTTCACGGGTGGGAGTTTTTGGGTGCGCGGCTATTATGTATTGACGGCAGGATTAGATGAAGAGATGATCAGAGAATATATCCGATATCAAGAAAGGGAGGATGGGTATTATGGTCGGCTCAAGCTAGACGTATGTGACGCCACCTAAAGGCGACATCAGCTTTTTGCCCCTTTGAAGAGACTAACAGAAGTAAGCCCTCGGCTTTGCCGGGAATAATTTAACTCGGTTATTCAAGATTAAATTAGAATATATTTTATAAATCATTAATTTATTGGAGATTCTATGTTTCAGCATATAAAAGTGCCCGCTAATGGCAAGAAAATTCTTGTCAATAGTGATCTCTCGTTGGTTATACCTGATTATCCAATTATTCCATTTATTGAAGGAGATGGAATAGGAGTCGATATTACACCTGTGATGATGAAAGTTGTCGATGCGGCAGTAAATAAGGCGTATGGCGATAGGCGAAAGATTTTCTGGATGGAGATCTATGCTGGAGAAAAATCAACCAAACTGTATGGTGAGAATGTTTGGTTACCGGATGAGACATTGCAGGCTGCAAGAGAATATGTGGTTTCTATCAAGGGTCCTTTGACAACACCGGTAAGCGGTGGAATTCGCTCTATTAATGTGGCGCTACGCCAATTGCTTGATTTATATGTCTGCTTGCGTCCTGTTCGTTATTTCGAGGGTGTGCCTAGTCCGGTAAAAAATCCAGAGAAAGTTGATATGGTCATTTTCCGTGAGAACTCAGAAGATATTTATGCAGGAATAGAATGGGAAGCTGAATCTGAGTCTGCGAAGAAAGTGATCGATTTTCTGGTAAAAGATATGCAAGTAAAAAGTATTCGCTTTCCTCAATCTTCTGGTATTGGTGTCAAGCCTGTATCAAAGGAAGGAACTGAGCGACTAGTGCGAAAAGCGATACAGTATGCAATCGACAATAAACGTACATCGGTAACCTTGGTACATAAGGGTAACATTATGAAATTTACCGAAGGAGCTTTTAAAAATTGGGGTTATAACGTGGCTATGAAAGAATTCGGTGCTGAATTGCTAAATGGAGGGCCATGGATGAAATTACCCAAGGATAAGGGTGGAATTGTAATAAAAGATGTTATCGCCGATGCTTTTCTGCAACAAATTTTATTGCGCCCTGCTGAATATGATGTAATTGCTACGCTAAATTTAAATGGCGATTACATTTCTGATGCTCTAGCCGCTCAGGTTGGAGGCATTGGTATCGCGCCTGGAGCAAATTTAAGTGATTCAGTTGCGATATTTGAAGCGACGCATGGTACAGCTCCTAAATATGCCGGTAAAGATCAGGTTAATCCTGGATCAATTATTCTTTCAGCCGAGATGATGTTAAGGCATATGGGCTGGAATGAAGCCGCTGATATCATTATCAAATCAATGGAGAGAACTATCAAAGATAAAATAGTAACTTATGATTTTGCACGTCAAATGGAAAAAGCAACTGAGGTTACATCCTCTAAATTTGGAGATGCAATTATAGAAAGAATGAGCTAGAAGAACGAAACAATAGGTTAATTTAAATGTTCTTCCCCCATCGCCGACTTCAAGCCAGCGATGGGTATTTTAATAATTAAAGTAAACAGCTAGCCTTATATTCCTAGCTGTCTCTTTAAAAGTAAAAGGATAACCAGGATAATCCCTGCATGTTGCAATGTCTTAAGCAGACTGAATGTTTGATGCTTGCTTTCCTTTGGGTCCTTGAGTAACTTCAAAGCTCACTTTCTGGCCTTCCTTGAGAGTTTTAAAACCGGTCATATTGATTGCTGAGAAATGTGCAAATAAATCTTCGCTACCATCATCAGGTGTTATAAAACCAAACCCTTTGGAATCATTGAACCATTTCACTGTACCTGTTGCCATTTTTACTTCCTATAAAAAACTGGGCCGGAAACCCTAAAACTATTTGAATTTCAAGACCGCAAACGGCTCTAACCAGTACTGCAGAGAACTTGAAGCCAAACGCCAGTTGGTGTTTTACGCAAATTTTTGGCTTAAGTCAAGCTGTCGTGTAAATTTTAAGATAGTTTTTTTGTTGTGAAGTAAAATGATTCGTTTAAGGCGCTTGAAAATTTTGTCGTAATCGTCAAATATGATAAAGAAGGAATTATTTGTTTTGTTGCTCGTGCTTTTCTTTTTTTAGATTATATTGGGTGAGTCATGGTAACAAAGAATCGTGAAAATGGAGTGCTGGAGGAAAGTAAAAATAAGATTAGGTTGCCCCCCTTATATAAAGTTATGTTATTAAATGATGATTTTACTCCTATGGATTTTGTGGTGATGGTGCTGCGAAACTTTTTCTTTATGGATCAAGAAAAAGCAACTCAAATTATGCTTAAGATTCATACTGAAGGAGTGGGTATTTGTGGTATTTATCCCAGTGATATAGCAATGACCAAAGTTCAACAGGTAAATGAATTTTCTAGACAAAATCAGCACCCATTAATGTGTGTTATGGAGAAAAGCTAACATGATCGCACAAGAATTAGAAGTAAGTTTACATATGGCATTTGTGGAATCACGACAGAAGCGTCATGAATTCATCACAATAGAACATTTATTGCTCGCCTTGCTTGATAATCCTAGCGCAGCAGAAGTGTTGATTGCTTGCGCGATTGATATTGAGGATTTGCGAATCTTACTTCAGGACCATATTAACCGGCATACTCCTATTGTAAGTGGTAATGGGGAAGTAGACACTCAACCTACGCTCGGTTTCCAACGTGTGATTCAGCGCGCAATATTGCATGTTCAATCATCTGGAAAAAAAGAAGTTACCGGCGCCAATGTTTTAGTAGCAATTTTTGGTGAAAAAGATTCTCACGCAGTATATTTTCTACAGCAGAAGGGTGTAACACGATTGGATGTAGTGAACTATATTTCGCATAAGATCTGTAAAGTATCACAGAATAACGAATCTAATAAGATTGAAGATGAAAATGATAGCGAGCAACAACAAAATTCTGGTAATTCACTTGAGAGCTACACTATTAATCTTAACAATTTAGCAATTGCAAATCGAATTGATCCTCTGATTGGACGTGAGAGAGAGGTGGAGCGAGTTATACAAACGCTATGTCGTCGCAGAAAGAACAATCCATTGCTGGTGGGCGAAGCTGGTGTTGGTAAAACGGCTATTGCAGAGGGACTGGCAAGGCGGATTACTGAGGGTGATGTACCAGAAGTTCTGACACATCATCAGGTTTATGCTCTAGATATGGGTGCATTATTAGCTGGCACGAAGTATCGGGGGGATTTTGAGCAGCGTTTCAAGGCAGTATTAAAACAATTGGTTGATAATCCAAAAGCTATCCTGTTTATAGATGAAATTCACACTTTGATCGGTGCAGGCGCTGCATCAGGTGGCACGCTGGATGCTTCTAATTTACTAAAACCCATGTTAAGTGCTGGCCGCTTAAAGTGTATTGGAGCTACTACTTATAACGAATATAGAGGAATTTTCGAGAAAGACCATGCATTATCGCGGCGTTTCCAGAAGATTGAGGTTTCTGAGCCGAGTATTGAGGAGACAGTAGCTATTCTGCGTGGTCTGAAATCTCGTTATGAAAAGCATCATAATGTCAAATATACTGCGGTAGCGCTAACCGCTGCTGCAGAATTGTCAGCTCGCTTCATTGGTGATCGACATTTACCTGACAAAGCAATTGATGTAATTGACGAAGCGGGTGCGGCGCAACGTATTCTGCCAAAATCGAAACAACGTAGAGTTATCGGTAAACATGAGATTGAAGATATTATTGCTAAGATCGCTCGGATACCTTCACAAAGTATTTCGAGTGATGATCGTAATAAACTAAAAACGCTCGATCGCGATTTAAAATCTATTGTTTTCGGGCAAGATACGGCAGTTGATGCGCTTACAGCAGCCATTAAGATGTCCAGAAGTGGTTTGGGAAATGCGCAAAAACCTATTGGCTCTTTCCTTTTTTCTGGTCCAACCGGTGTAGGGAAAACTGAGGTCGCGCGTCAACTTGCCTATATTCTGGGTGTGCCTTTACATCGTTTTGATATGTCTGAGTATATGGAACGCCATGCCGTCTCACGGCTGATTGGAGCTCCTCCTGGATATGTTGGTTTCGAGCAAGGAGGGTTACTAACTGAAACGATTATAAGGCAACCTCACTCAGTCCTGCTGCTTGATGAAATAGAGAAAGCGCACACGGATATATACAATGTTCTATTGCAAGTAATGGATCATGGTACATTGACAGATAATAACGGACGTAAGGCAGATTTCCGCAATGTGATTATCATTATGACGACAAATGCAGGTGCTGAGGCATTGACTAAATCCACTATTGGATTTGCCAAATCTGCTAGAACAGGCGATGAGATGATTGAAATTAAACGCATGTTCACTCCTGAATTTCGTAACCGATTAGATGCAATCATTTCTTTTGCGTCATTGAACAAAGAAATCATTTTGCGTATTACTGATAAGTTCTTAATGCAGCTGGAGGCACAATTACAGGAGAAAAAAGTAGAAGCTGCCTTTACTGATAATTTACGTAACTACCTGGCTGAACATGGGTTTGATCCACTTATGGGCGCACGTCCAATGGCACGTCTTATTCAGGATACGATTCGTAGTGCTTTAGCAGATGAATTACTTTTTGGACGACTCTGTAATGGAGGTAAAGTGACCGTAGATATCAATAATGATGGGAAAGTCATGCTTCAATTTGATGATAATAAAGGAAAAGTTCTTTGAATAAAGAATCTTTCTAGCAGATTTGCTGAGTGTTTTTGGAAAATAAATATGACATAGATCTGTTTCAGCTAAACTGCTTTTTATTAGAGAAATTACTGAGGGTCAACAGGAATAATTTCTCGTTGTAACAAAAGTCTGATGCAATATTCCCGAAAAAGATTATTTGGAGTTATACAGATTCTTATATAAGATCTTAGCTACATTTTTAATGTATTTGTTTGATGGGTTACAAATACTTTTTTGTGTGCCCAAGATCTTTATGGTGTTCTTTCCTAGCAATTTTAGCTGATGACTATAGTACTGCAGATATCATCAGTTTATGCTCACTACCTTTATGTCGTTTTACTTTGTATGCTGCTACCATTCTAAATGGTAGAATGCATAGTTTAAATATCTAAATTTTTCAAAGAGTAAATGCTGTCATGTTTTCCTATAAAAAAACGATAGAAAGCGTCGATCCAGATTTGTGGCAAGCAATTAAAGGTGAGATGCAACGACAGGAAGATCATATTGAATTGATTGCTTCTGAGAACTATACGAGCCCCGCAGTCCTCCAGGCACAGGGATCAGTACTTACCAATAAATATGCAGAAGGCTATCCTGGCAAACGTTATTATGGTGGTTGCAAGTACGTCGATAAAGTGGAACAACTTGCTATTGATCGTTTAAAAGCGTTATTTAATGCTGAATATGTCAATGTGCAGCCACATTCTGGTTCCCAGGCTAATGCTGCAGTATATTTATCTGCACTGAAACCTGGTGATACTCTTTTAGGCATGTCTCTCGCACATGGCGGGCATTTGACTCACGGCGCTTCAGTTAATCTGAGTGGTAAAATTTTCAATTCTGTGACTTATGGACTTGACCCTGAGACTGAAGAAATTGACTACCACGAAGTGGAACGATTAGCACATGAACATCGACCGAGAATGATTGTTGCCGGCGCTTCCTCTTATGCACGAATTATAAACTGGAAGTATTTTCGTAAAATAGCAGATGAAGTCGGTGCTTATTTATTTGTGGATATGGCGCATTATGCAGGACTAATCGCCGCTGGCTTTTATCCCAATCCAGTAGGTATTGCTGATTTTGTCACCAGTACTACCCATAAAACACTGCGCGGCCCACGAGGTGGCGTTATTATGGCCAAGCAGGAATTTGAGAAAGCACTTAATTCAGCAGTTTTCCCACAAACTCAGGGCGGCCCTCTCATGCATGTCATCGCAGCCAAGGCAGTGGCTTTTAAAGAGGCAGCTAGTAAGGAGTTCAGAGACTATCAACAGCAAGTTATCGAGAATGCGCGAGTCATGGCAAAGGTGCTGCAAAATCGTGGCTTGCGCATCGTTTCTGGGCACACTGACTGTCATATGTTCTTGGTGGATGTCCGCGCCAAAAACTTGACAGGCAAGGCGGCTGAAGAAGCCTTGGAAGCTGCTCATATAACTGTTAACAAGAATGCTATTCCAAATGATCCTCAGAAACCCTTTGTAACGAGTGGCATACGAATTGGCACGCCAGCAGTGACAACACGTGGTTTCAAGGAAATTGAATCTGAGCAATTGGCAAATTTAGTTGCGGATGTGTTGGATTCTCCGAATGATTCGACGATCCTGGCTCGTGTCGCTCAAGATGCGAAGACACTGTGCGCCAAATATCCAGTATATGTAAACTGATATGTTTGAGTAGTTATAGATCTATTGGACTGCTGCTTGATAATATCTATATAGATTTGCTTTGAGATAGTAAAAGAAGCTAATTTAGTTAACCAGTTTAACTGGTGTTAAATAATGAGATGTCCTTTCTGTAACGCTGAAGATACCAGTGTAATTAATTCTCGCGTCAGTGAAGAGGGGGATCGTGTCCGCCGGCGGCGACATTGTACAGCTTGTGGCAAACGCTTTACTACTTATGAAATCGTAGAACTACGTTTGCCGCAAGTAGTCAAGAAAAATGGTAATCGTGCAGAGTTCAATCGAAACAAGCTTCTCACAAGTTTCTTGCGTGCACTGCATAAACGTCCGGTTCCAACTGAATATGTGGATGCAGCCATTGATCGCATTGTTCAGAAGTTGCTGAATTTGGGAGTGCGGGAAATATCTTCGCGTAGTATTGGTGAGCTAGTTATGCAGGAGCTTTATAAACTTGATAAAGTAGCTTATATACGTTTTGCATCTGTATATAAGAGCTTCAAGGATGTTGGTGACTTTCAGGAAGTAATCAGGGAAGTTCAGAATTTATCCTAAAATTAATCTCCAGAGACTCAAATCTAGTTCTTCAAGGATCAGGATCTCAGATTAAAGCAGCATATTCAGGACCTGTTTGTGTTCGAAGATTCCCAAATTTTTTCATCAGCTGATTACACCTTTATGTCTCAAGCATTAAGGCTTGCGGAAAAGGGTTTATATACAACGAGCCCAAATCCTCGTGTGGGTTGTGTCATTGTTAAAAATAGTCGGGTAATAGGCAGTGGGTGGCATGAACGTACCGGTCAGCCCCATGCTGAAATCAATGCGCTGAGTTCTGCGGGTGTTGAAACAAAAAATGCTACTGTTTATGTGACATTGGAACCGTGCAGTCATTATGGGCGTACTCCACCTTGTGCTCAAGCTCTAATCAATGTGGGTGTGGCTGAAGTCATTATAGCAATGCTGGATCCTAATCCTCTGGTAGCAGGAAGTGGTGTGGCAATGTTAAGGCAGGCGGGAATTATAGTGAAGGTCGGTTTGTTAGAGGAGCAAGCAAAGTTGCTCAACATTGGCTTTATTTCTCGCATGATTCGCCATCGGCCTTGGGTAAGATTGAAGATTGCTGCAAGTCTGGATGGAAAGACAGCGCTGGAGAACGGTGAGAGCCAATGGATTACCAGTGAAGCGGCCCGCGTGGACGGACATCGATTGCGCGCTATTTCTTGTGCAATTTTAACAGGCATTGGTACAGTAAAGAAGGATGATCCGCAATTGACGATTCGTCATATCGAAGCAGCTCGGCAACCATTGCGTATCATAATTGATAGTCGACTCGAAATATCAACCAATGCAAAGCTATTGCAGGGTGAAAAGATATTGATTTTTTCAGCTCAGCGAGATGAAAGCAGAATAAAGTCGCTGGAAAAGAAAGGGGCAGATGTAATCATTATGCCGGGTGTTGGCGGCAAAGTAGATCTGACTCAAATGATGGTTAAATTAACCGATTTTGAGATCAACGAAGTGCTCGTAGAGTCAGG
>CAZKPL010000049.1:16793-20431 GCA_964554625.1 uncultured Nitrosomonas sp.
TTTTTTATTTTATTAACCAGTATTAATCCCGACTCATCTGATAGCTTGAGATCAATAATTGCATATTCAGGTATTAGAGATTCGGCTTTTTCCAAGGCGGATGCAATGTTATGGGCGCAGGTGACATCAAATCCTCGTTTTGCCATCGCCTTAGCGAGTACATCGCAGAAAACCAGATCATCATCGACAATGAGTAAACTTGGATGTTCTATAGGTTCATTCATGAAGTTCAACCTTTTTCTCTGGACAGACGGACGATGTGGCTAAATAGCTTTTGGTATCAAAGGAAGCGTAACATTTATGCAAGCCCCGCCGTCCGGATGATTAAACAAACGTACGTTGCCCCCAAAACGTTCAATATTTGCGTTTGCAAGAAATAAACCGATCCCAAATCCTTGGCCAGGTGCTTTGTTAGTGAAGAATGCTTCCCCTGCGCGCTGAATAGCTTCCCCAGTCAGACCTTCACCGTCATCATGAATTTCTAGGTTTAGCATATGTTGATCCCAATTACTTTTGATTTTGACTTGATCGGTGGAGGCATCCGCAGCATTGTTCAATAAATTCAGAATGGATTGGCTCAGTAATTGTGTATTCATGATAAGAGGTGCAGGTTGCACGCCATGCCATTGATAGCTGAATTTAGTTGAAGGCCGAATGAGCTGCCATTTATTGAGTACTTGCTTTAGAAAATAATCAACAGACTGACTGTTTCCATCTTCTGTTCGCGCTTGCCCTGCATTAGCAAGTAGTTGTGTCAGGATCTGCTTGCAATGGGTGATTTGATTACGCAAGATATGGATATTGTTCTGGAACTCTTCGTATTCAGGATATTCTTGCTGCAATTCTCCTGCGATAACTGCCATGGTTGACAGGGGTGTGCCTAACTCATGGGCTGCACCTGCAGCCAGAGTGCCAAGTGCAATAATCTGTTCGTTGCGTAATGCTTGTTCTCGTGCTTGCGCGAGATCCTTATCACGATCGCGAATGGAAATACTCATTTTGACAACAAACCAGGCAATCAAGATAGTGCTCAGCACAAAGGTTAACCACATGCCGGAAATATGAAGATTAAACTCCATGAGATGGGCGCTATGATCATCCGAATGGTTATGTGGCAACGGTATGTATTCAAAAAGAAGAATGGTGTAGCAAGTAATTGTGATTCCTGCAATTGCCCAGGTATAACGCCAAGGAAGGATTGATGCAACAATGGTAAGGGGTAGCAGGTAAAGGGAAATGAATGGATTGGTTGAGCCGCCGCTGAAATAAAGTAATGCAGTTAAGGCAAAAATATCAATTAACAATTGTGCAAAAAACTCGAGATTCGTAACGGGAAACGCATGATGAAGACGAATCCAGGTAAAAAAATTGAGTATGGTAAGTATTGCTACTACGGTGGTCATCTTGACCCAAGGAACATCCAGTTCAATGACTGAATATACAAAAGCAAACAGGATGCATTGCATGACAATGGCAATGCTTCTTAAAAGAAATAGTCGCTGCAGATTTTTGCTAAGTGGTGGCTGATGGAGAATGTTAAACATGAGAATGGCTCATCTTGTATTTCACGTGCTCTTATATAACATTAGCGCAAATTAAGAATTTAGGCTATGTGACAAATTGCCACACCTTTGTCCATGTATGTGGATTGCTCAAGAATTGAGACAGGAGAACACGCTGCGATTAATGCTTGTTTCGAAAGGCATTTGTCAGTAATGATTAGCCAAAGACTTCATTAGTTTCTCGTGTATTCCTCCAAAGCCCCCGTTGCTCATAATGAGAATGTGATCGCCAGGGCGGGAGTTGATCACAATGGCGTTGATCAACTGTGCCAGCTCATAATATACACTGACCCTTTTTCCTAAGGGGCTGAGCGCCGTCTGTAAATCCCATTCCGCGTGATTGGCATAACCAAAAGTTTGATCTGCTGTTTCAAGGCTCTCTGCCAGGCTATCTTTCCAAATACCCATCTTCATCGTGTTGGAGCGTGGTTCCAAGACAGCGATGATCCGTGCATTACCTACTTTATGGCGTAAGCCGCTTAGTGTTGTTTTGATCGCAGTGGGGTGATGGGCAAAGTCATCATACACTGTGATGCCATTGACTATGCCACGTATTTCCATTCGTCGCTTGACATTTCTGAACTGTGACAATGCGGTAATTGCGATATCAGGAGGGATCCCGGCATGGCGCGCTGCTGCAATTGCTGCAAGAGCATTCATGAGATTATGTTCTCCCAATAAATCCCATTGCAGTATTCCATGAGATTTTTCATGGAAAAAAATTTCGATACTTTGCTCAGTTAACATTCTAGCCTGCCACCCCTCATCTACGCCAAATTTCTCAACGGGTGTCCAGCAGCCCTGGGAAAGCACCTGCCGTAAGTTTTTCTCAAGATCATTGGAAACAATCAATCCATTTTCAGGAATGGTTCTCACTAAATGATGAAATTGCCGTTGAATTGCAGCCAGATCTGGAAAGATATCAGCATGATCAAATTCAAGATTATTCAATATCATTGTCTTGGGGTGATAATGAATGAATTTGGAGCGCTTGTCGAAAAATGCAGTATCATACTCATCAGCTTCTATCACGAAAAATGAAGAAGATTCATGACAATCTGCGTAGTGTCTATATTTCCCGCCTAATCGTGCGGAGATCCCAAAATTTTCTGGTATGCCTCCAATGAGGAAGCCGGGCGACAATCCTCCGTATTCCAATATCCATGCCAACATCGAGCTTGTTGTTGTTTTACCATGGGTGCCTGCGACGGCTAGCACCCACTTGTTTCTCAAAATATATTCTGAAAGCCATTGTGGACCGGAAGTATAGGGGAGATTCCTGTTTAGAATTTCCTCCATTAAAGGGTTGCCACGGGAAATGGCATTGCCAATCACAAATATGTCTGGATTGAGTTGTATTTGTTGTGGAGAATACCCCTCAATCAATTCGATTCCCTGAGAAACAAGCTGCGTACTCATGGGTGGATAAACATTGGCATCGCAACCTGTGACTCTATGGCCAGATGTGCGCGCCAATACAGCGAGGCCGCCCATGAATGTACCGCAAATACCGAGAATATGAATATGCACCATGTACCTTCTTGAAGAAATATTGATGGATTGATTTGAATGACTAGTTTGTTGCCTTGAAGCTTAAATTATACTTGCTAATCTAAGTAGGAAAGATTTTAGAAGCTGTTTGGAAATTCTGAGTGTCAGTTGTTCATGTTACGATTTTTTGCTACTAGCATGCACTATTTTATGAATTTACAAAAAAGCGGAAAAAGCTTTATCCGAGTAATCCAGGCGCCGGAGCATGGTATTTGTTAATGGCTATTTAAACTTAGCCAGAACCGGACAACACTTTTGAGCCACTTTTTCAGGATTTTATTATCCATCATAAGGTTAAAACCACCGGCTTTAGCCGGTCAGCTTTAGCTGCGAGAATATGCCACACAGGAGGTGTGGCATGGATTATAGATATGGAAGTCATACGGTTTATCAGATTGAATATCATTTTGTATGGGTAACGAAGTATCGATATAAGATTCTGAAAGGAGAGGTAGCAGAACGGGTTCGAGAGTTGGTTCGTCAGACGTGCGAAGCATTTGAAATCAGAATTGTACAGGGTGTAGT
>CAZKPL010000050.1:0-20100 GCA_964554625.1 uncultured Nitrosomonas sp.
CGAATTCTTTAAACTGAAAATTATGGCACTGCATGAAACCAATTGTGTTCTGGTCGGCTGAATCTAAGGTACGCAATTTCCGGAAGAACCTTTCATTCCACACTTCCTTTACCTCTTGCCATTTTAGTTGCTTATTTGGCTAACCTGGGGAGCTATGCAGACGCCTTAATTGACATCATAAATTCAATCTTCTTCGTGCTGAATCAATAACTCAAAAAATATGCCGATATAAATTCAAACTACCATTTGCACAATAATTCTATAAAAAACTTTCATGAATAAATTGCATTATCTTCCACCTGCGCTTCTAGGTGATAAAAGTAGTTTATCTGATCAGGCGCGCGCTGAAATTCAAAAGCTTTGCGGCGCGCAACCAAAGGCATTTTTATTACAAGTGATTGGCGCATGGAGTATGATTCTAGCAGCCATAGCATTAGCCATTCATATCGATACTAGCTGGATGAGCATCGTTGCTATCATAGTCATTGCGACCCGTCAAAATATCCTAGCTTTACTTGTTCACGAACAAGTTCACTTGCTTAGTTTCCGAGGCCAATATGGTGATTTGATAGCAAATTTATTGACCGCTTATCCATTGGGGATTACTGTCCAGGGTTACGCTAATGTTCACCTATCTCACCATAAGCATTATTTCACTGATAAGGATCCTGATTTTTTACGAAAATCAGGGGCAGACTGGGCATTTCCCATGAAACCAAGTCATCTTGCCAAGCTTCTGCTGAGAGATCTAATCGGTCTAAGCTTCATAAAATTACTCAAAGGAAAACAACTAAACGAAATAGGTATTTTCAAGCGCCCCTACTCAACGCCAGCATGGCCACAACCAGCCTTTTATTTAGTTCTGATAGGTGTAGCGATTTATACCGAAACATGGAATATCTTTTTAATCTATTGGATATTGCCCCTGATAACTGTTTTTCCCGTTATTATTCGCCTTGGCGCAGTTACCGAGCACATCTACAATTTACCAAGAGCAAATGTCAATCAATCCTCTCCCCTTATCATCCTGAGCTGGTGGGAAAAATTGTTATTACCTAATCTCAATTTCTCACTGCACCCATATCATCACTTCTTCCCCGGTGTTGCTTATTGCAATTTACCTAAAGTCCATGAAATTTTTCAGCGTGAGAAGCTTGTAAATAAAGAGAATATATTTTTTGGATACTGGGATTATTTGAAATACTTACAATTTCCTCAAAACATCTCTAGAGTTAAAGATGAGAAAAAATAAAAACCCCCATACATATTGATATGGGGGCCAAAGAGTCTAATTATTGAATAATTAGCTATGATTTACACGACGTCTGGCTGTAACCCCCATACCCAGAATGCCCAGCCCCAATAATGCCAGAATACTAGGCTCTGGCACTCCTCGGACCAATGCATCGATTTTACCTTGCTGGGTTACTACGAGAGTCGTGCATAGATCCCCAACATCAAACAATCCACATTGGGAAGGAGCAGACGCCGGTGCAAATATCTGATTTGTCGTGTCAATAGCGAAAAAAGTCGATCCTGGCAATAAATTATTGCCGAACAAATTCTGGAACAGATTTGGGTTTGCTACTGAAGCTAGTGAAAATAACAAATTTGATGTTCCGCTGGTATTAACCGCACCGAAGAAGTTTGCCAGCGAACCACCTGAAGGGCTTTGTGGAGTAAATGTGGCTAAGACAGGTCCTCCATCCGCAGTCAATTGTGCAGACCCGACTCCAGCATCAAAAACAAAACCAACCGCTCCAGTTCCTGGATTAAAACTGGTTACCGTACCAGATAAACCACTAAAACTATACTGAAGAGTATTGGGTAGAACTGATGGCGCACCAAAATCACAGCCACCCACGCAATTTTCAGGCGTCATGGTAATGGAAAATAAGCCACCAAAATTTTCAAATCTAGAGCCGACGACGATATTTCCGCCAGCATCCAACTCCTGTGTAATAGTAGTTTGGCCGCCTGAAACAACAAGATGACCAATGTTACTTACATTTCCACCAGGAAGATTCATCTGCCAACCATCCTGTATCACCAATGCACTTGCCGGCAAGCTGACTGCCATAATAGAACCAGCTATTGCAGTCATTGATGCAAATTTTTTCAATTTCATTTTTTTCTCCATATCTAGACTGTTTACAAAAAAATCCCTCTCACTATATTCCAAGCAATACTCATGCCACCATAATATTATCAATGAGTTACATATTATTACATTTCTCTTGGATAGCTATTCTGTAAAAAAAACCGACACTCATTGACGGACCAGCATCAAATCCCTCAGCACCTTACGGGTAGAGCGCGATGAGGGTTGTATCGAAGAACCAATTCGGCACAGGAAGAAAGGGTAATCCTGTTTTGAGTTCATACAGATATCAACACGATCTGACAACTTCAGCACTGCCTGATTGACCGAATCTAAGTGAGATATGTTGCTTTTCTGATCGGCATACCATTTAAAGATGAGAGGAGTCATCTCTGGTTGCAAAAATAGCCCGTTTGCAGCACATGTCAGCCAAACTCGCTGCATAACACTACCTGCATGAACAAAATCAATCAGCGTCTGAGGGTGCTTCTCAGCTCTAATGAGTAGATGTGCTGCGCAGAAGATAGCTGGCAAGGCGTCAAGCTGTATTCTCGGCATTATTGTGCCAAATAGGTATCGGTTAAAGAAATCCAATCTTTCCCAGCGCTGCATGACCCAGCGCATCAATCGTGCGGTTACAGGATCAACACCTATAGCTTGCTCTGGAATACGATCTTGACTAAATCGCGCACCCCACTCGATAACTACCTTATGCACCTCATAGGCTTCCGGGCAAGTTAGACGTATATGCGCATTATCCCAAAGAAGGCGAGCCAACCTGATGCGGTCGGCAAAAGACTCAAAAAGCTGTATGCTATAGCCAGAGTGCAGCGCCGTTTGTAATGCCATGCGCTGCTGAATTGTCAAAGGCTTTATCCTCATCAATCGTCTCTGGACGGTACGTCTTTCAATGAATGATATCAAGGGATCGGGAATCGTCATTGGACTATCCACAAGATATACGTCATAAACAGGGGCGGTGTCAGGTGTACCAGAGCGATATGTCCATGTCACATGCATCCCGAAATTAGTTGCTGCTATGCGCACTGTTTCAAGTAAAGCGCCATGTGCCATGTAACTGGCACGCCCTTGATAATCGTATACACACCACTCACGGGTATCATACCCGTGTACAGCGATGTGATTATTCCCCACTATCTCAAAGCGCCATGGTTGGGTATTATCACCACTTGGCGCCCATCTTGCCAGATCTAGGATTTTAAGCAATGTATCACGACTAGCCATCTCTTCTCCCATAAGTTTTCATACGCGCCAGTTGCTTCCGAAGTATCCATAGACCGGCACGTTGCATAAGGTTGCGATTTCCGCCAGGACGCCAGATTCTCACAAATTTATTACGATACGCATCAAATTGATAACTCCATGGGACAACAATCAACTTTCCTCGACCGAGTAAGATTTTGAGAGCCTCCGTCGCTGCCAGACCAGCACAGAGCTGACAGGCAGCAATAGTTGATGGGCCCTTACGTTCTAAAAAGTTTACACGGGATGGATCGACCAAATAGCGACGTTGCAACATTACTGGCGATAGACCGAGCAAGAAGCGAATAAGCATTTCTTCTTCATCACATCCTTCCAAACAAAAATACTGCTCAAAAGACATCGCATTTGGTAAAAAAACTAGCATAGCAGCTCCCATACCTAACGGAGCTACTGTAATTGCAGGAATATTCATACGATGACAGGCAGCAAAAACAGCCCGACGCGCTGAAACTGCGAAGAAATCGAGTCCATCTACATAAAGATCAACATTTTTTAGAAAATCATCGATATTTGATAAATTGACACCTTCTGGGAATTGCCGAAGACTCAGTTCCGGGTTTATGTCACGAGCCATATCTGCAAGTACTTGCACCTTTGGTTTATTAAGGGAAGATATTGTGGCTCCTGCCTGTCTATTAAAATTTACAATATCAAAGGTATCAAAATCAGCAATATTGAATGACCCGATACCTAATCTTGATAAAGTAAGTAAATGCCCGCCACCGACCCCCCCCATTCCAGCTATTGCGATGCGTTTGTTACGCAGGATCATTTGCTCTTTATCAGTAACCCATCCTATATTGCGTGAAAAAGCAGCATCATAATCAAAAAAAGTATTCACTTACTTTACTCTCCCATCACAAACCAAAAACCTTGGAATGATCAAACCAAGAAATAATAATTTTTTAAAAAAGACAATTCTTATTGCGAATAAGAGCTATCTTCAATAATAATTCACCTTTCCATATTCTGGAAAACGATACTCATAAATTATTTAGACTAAACGAGTGAATTCGTGCGACAAGAGATAATACTCAGATATGATTAGACATATCAGGTATCCTTGATTTTCGTCAACGTAAAAAACAGAATAGAGCTACAAAGCAAAAAGGTCATTTTTAGTGGAACTATATTGGCGCATTCTTAGTTTAGCATTCCGTAATCTTATACGCCAAAAGCGACGCAGTACGATTTCAGTAAGTGCAGTAGCATTTGGTATTACAGCATTGATTCTATCAAGTGGATTCATTCAGTGGATTTTTCTTGATTTTCGTGAAACCTCCATCAGATCACAACTCGGCCATTTACAGATTGTTTACCCAGGCTATCACGATGCAGGAAAAGCAGATCCCTTAAGTTTTCTGCTACCCAATGCTCCACCAAACTTAAACACAGTCGATGATAATTCAGATCAAATCAAAATAATTGTTCCACGCCTTTCGTTTAACGGATTGATCAGCCATGGCGAGGCTACTCTTTCATTTATCGGTGACGGTATTGATCCACGAGAACAGCTAGCATTTGGAAATGCTGTACAAATTTCTGAAGGCAATCCCTTATCTATTGATCATCCTTTCCATATTATTGTTGGGGAAGGATTGGCGCGTAATCTAGGCTTAAAGGTGGGCGACCAAGCCGTACTTTTGGTTGACTCTGCTACAGGAGGAATTAATGCAATCGAGGTTTTTGTTGGAGGATTGTTTTCCACTGTCACCAAATCTTACGATGATAATGCCATACGAGTCCCTATCGAAACAGCCCGACAACTGCTTCGCACTCAAGGTACGCATAGCTGGATCGTTTTGCTGAATGATACCGAGCAAACAGATCATGTTCTTGCAAAATTTCGCAATAGCCTGCCCCACGATAAGTTCGAGGTAGTGCCCTGGTATCTGCTGGCTGATTTCTATAACAAAACTATCGCACTGTTTACTAAGCAAATCCTAGCAATCAAAGTAATCATTGCTTTGATCATTTTACTTAGTATCTTCAACACGATGAGCATAACCGTGATGGAACGCATTGGTGAAATCGGCACAGCTATGGCACTTGGGGTGAAGCGCGTAAATATCATGCGTATATTTCTGAACGAGGGTGTGTTAATTGGATGCGTGGGTGGATTAGTTGGTTTATCAGTTGGATTATTACTAGCTGCAATCATTTCAAATATTGGTATCCCGATGCCCCCCCCACCAGGCATGGCACGTGGTTACACCGGTCAAATCCTCGTAACTCTTGATATAGCTCTTGAATCGCTAGTGTTGGCTGTAGCAACCACCTTGGTCGCCAGCGTTTATCCAGCTTGGAAAGCATCTCGCATGCAAATTGTCGATGCGCTACGCCATAACCGGTAAATATCATGCTCAAACTTGCCTTACGTAATATTCTTCGCCAGAAGAAGCATACCGCAATGACACTGATTGCGATTATTTGCGGCACTGTCGGTATTATTCTGGCTGGAGGATGGGTCAATGATATTTTTGTACAACTAGGTGAAGCACTGATTCATTCACAAACTGGGCACTTACAAATTTACAAGCAAGGATACTACGATGCAGGATCACGTTCCCCTGAGAAATATCTGATTACAGAAGCCGATAATGTTAAAAAGCAGATCGTTAAAGAAGTGGGTGTCGAAAAATTTGACAGTATTATGGCACGGCTTAATTTCTCTGGACTGCTTAATAATGGTCGCAGCGATTTATCCATCATTGGGGAGGGAGTACAGCCCGAAATGGAAGCTAAGCTCGGTAGCTCAGTGCTGATCACCACTGGACGGCAGTTGGCCAATGAAGATGCATTCGGCATCATGCTTGGAAAGGGCGTTGCACAAGCTTTAAAGCTCAAACCTGGTGATTATGTGACTTTACTTGTGAACACGCATGAAGGCGCACTGAACAGTCTTGATTTCGAGGTAATCGGCATATTTCAAAGTTTCTCCAATGATTACGATGCGCGCGCTGTCAAAATCCCGTTAGCAGCCGCGCAGGAGTTGCTTGGTACGCAAGGTGTCAATGCACTCGTAGTGTTATTAAAGAATACCGAGGATACTGAATCAATCGCTACCCGCCTTGCAGAGCGTATTGGTATCGCAGGGCTAGAGATTAAGACATGGGTGGAGCTAAATGATTTCTATGAAAAAACTGTTGAATTGTATAAAGGGCAATTTGGCGTGCTGCAGTTCATTATTCTGATCATGGTGCTGCTCAGTGTCGCCAATAGTATCAACATGAGTATTTTTGAAAGAGTGGGAGAATTTGGCACTATGATGGCGTTGGGTAATCCCAGCAATCAAGTATTTCAATTGATCTTAAGTGAAAGTCTTCTGCTTGGAGTAATTGGTAGTAGTATAGGGGTAGGAATAGGCATATTACTGGCACTTGCCATATCAGCTATCGGCATTCCGATGCCACCGCCACCTAACGCCGATCTTGGTTACACGGCCCAGATTCAAATTGTTCCATCTGTTTTATTAATGGCTTTTATTATTGGATTGAGTGCAGCGGTTCTTGCAGCACTACTTCCAGCAAGACAGGTTTCGCGCATGCAAGTTGCAGAAGCGCTACGGCAGAATTATTAATTAAAACGAAAAACGAAATTCAGTGTAAACACGGTCATTATTGGCAAATCGACCAAAAAGACCCGTCGGTGGGCCAGAAAACATATCTCCACCAACGGCCATTCGCCAGTTCCTTGCAAAATTCCAGGTGAGCCTTGGTCGCAACATAAATTCACTACGATTCAAACTATGAATCAGTAAGGTCTGTGCTTCAAAATCACGCCAGAACTTCCCATGAAGAAAAATACTGACTCCATTCTCCCATTTGTCTGCAAAAATATCACGGTCATATGCCAGAAAAACACGCTGAATGAATTGCAAATTCATGCGTATGTCTGCAGGCAGATGAAAATCAACACCCAAAGCGTAATCAATAACATCCTGATGCACCAATCCATTAGGTTGGAATAATCGCTTAACATTGAACTGACGGCCATTGGTATAAATAAATTCTCCTTTCAGCACTGCTGGGCCAAGATCTTTGGTCATTGTCCATCCTATCTGGTCAATTTTGTCATGGCGAGGCTGAAAAACAGGTTGATCAGGCGTGCCGCCCACTAGATAAAAAGTAGGTGATGCGTCGAGACTATGATAATAAAAGGCTGAAACATCCCAACCACTGATAAGCTGTGATAGGCGAATACCATAATTCGAATTGGCTGGATTGCGTTTAGAACGATCCTCATCCACAAAGGTAGCTGTCGGTGGATAAACCAGCGGATAAAATTCAGCACCCGGCTTCCCTATCTTGTCGATTGTAGCAAACGGTATCCATATCAAATCTGCGTGAAAATCATTTTTTGAATATTCCGTTCGTACCGCCCATTGGGGTATGCGCAATATGTCAAAATCGGGCAGAACAAATTCACGCATATCCTTCGCTGAGACAACATCTGCAAAAAACAGTCCGACCATTTCGCCCCAAATGATGTGCTGTCGACCAATACGAAAATCCCAGTCTCCCTTGGAAATATCCAGGTAGTTTTCTCGTAGTAGAAACTCAAAATGCTGATCTTCACGAACCGATCTCGGATAAAAATTAGAGATATCGTATATTGCATCGTAATCAATACGACCGCTGATCTTCCATTTCACATATGGACTCAATTGCCCAAGGTTCGATAGTTCGGTACGCAAGCGCATTTTGGATAAATGTTCTGGATCATCATAAGCATGCGCCACCTCGAATTGTGAAAATCCACGCCAAGTTGATACTTGCTTAAAGTGTTTTTGTGGCTTAGCTGATGCGCTATCATCTTCAAACAAATCTTCAAGTGTCGTAGCATCTTCTGCTTTATCTAATCTGGCTACTGCTCTGGTTATTGATGGAGGCGTTTCGATATTCCCAGAACTGAACGCACTGACACTGCTTATGCTTAAAGTAATCCTTATTAGAAGTAAGACCAATAATTCAAATTTCCTAAACTTCTTTACGCAAGTCACTGATTATCCTTTCCTGATCAATGAGAAAGAAACTTTATATTCCCTCCTCTCTAGACACAAACTCCTTTGACAAGCTGACCATCTTCAATATGTATTACTTGATCAGCCAATGCCATCACCCGCGCATCATGCGTCGAGAAAATAAAAGTAGTTTTGTCTCTACGATTAATTTCTTTCATCAGTTCCAAAATACCTTCACCAGTCCTATGATCAAGATTTGCAGTCGGTTCATCGGCCAGAATAATTTTGGGGTGTGTTGCTAATGCCCGTGCGATAGCGACTCGCTGACGCTGTCCACCGCTGAGTTGATTAGGGCGATGATGTGCAAACTTAGATAAACCAACGATGTCGAGAAACTTTACAGTTCTTTCTCGACGCTCTACTGCACTTAACTCTTTAAATTGTAAAAGTGGATACTCGACATTTTCCTCGGCTGATAACACGGGAAAAAGGTTAAATGTTTGAAAAATAAAACCGATAGTTCTGGCTCTTAGCGTTGAAAGTTGATCGGGCGTTTTACCACTTATATCCTGATCATTAATGTATACTTTTCCAGCAGATGGCGTATCAATGCAACCGATCAAGTTCAACATGGTAGATTTTCCGCTACCAGAGGGGCCTGCAATCGCCAAGAAAACACCCTCTTCAATCTCAAGATTAATTCCCTTAAGCGCCTGTACTTGCTGTTCTCCTAACATATACTCTTTAAACACATTTTCAAACCGAACAATACTCATGAATTTTACCTTGTAGTATCTACCCCTCCCCGGGGAAAAATGATTTACCACTTACGGAGTTAGAATATGAAAACAACACTACGACCACAACCCATCTTGGCAGCACTTCTCTTATCGGTATCCCTACAAACATTGCTAGCCGCACCTGCTAAAGCAGAAGATAACGATGCACTTGCCAGAAGTATACTGGAAAAGGCCGATGAAATACGCTTCCCACGCGAAAGCTTCCAGGTCAATGTCGACATCCAAACTACCTCACCGGACATGCCCGATGATTTACACAAATACCAAGTCTTATCCAAAGGAAACGAAAACAGCATTGTCAGAATTACAGAGCCTGCTTCTGAGCGTGGTCAAACCATACTGATGAAAGGTCGCGATCTATGGATATTCATGCCTAACGTTTCTCAACCGATCCGTCTCTCTCTCTCTCAACGTTTAACTGGTCAAGTAGCAAACGGTGATATTGCACGAGCTAACTTTACTGGCGACTACCATCCCCAGCTTTTACGTACCGATACCATTGATGATGAAAAATATTATGTATTAGAACTAACTGGAGTAGATCGTAGCGTGACCTACCAGAAAGTTTTGCTTTGGGTAGAACAGTCAAGTTTCCGGCCTTATCGTGCAGAATTCTATTCATTATCTAATCGTCTTCTCAAAACCTGCCGCTATATAAATTATGAAATGATTTTAGGAAAGCAACGCCCAACACGACTTGTTATGGAAAATACGCTAAAGCAAGGTGAAGCATCGATACTTGATTATTCCGATATGAAACTACGGGATTTACCTGACAAAATTTTTACCAAGAATTATCTAAAAAGACTTGAGTAATTTTTACTCGAAAGTTCTGTAAATTAGAAATTGTCTTAAGAGGGCCAAATCATGTCTTTACAGGAAAAGGCTAATCTGGGTGCATCTTTTAAGGAGTATTTTGAAGTTGTACCAGCGCTGTCAGATGAACTAAAAAATGAAGCTTATCGAATACGCCATCAAGTTTATTGTGAGGATTTGAATTTTGAACCCCCACGATCAAATAAGTTTGAAACTGATGAATATGACACTTCTGCTCTACATCTTTTAATGCGAAGCATTAAATTTGATAGATTTATTGGCTGCGCTCGTATAATCCGCACAAAAACAAACGAGCCTCACGCACTTTTACCATTTGAGAAAATTTGTGCTGATGCATTGGACCACTCCATTATTAATTCTACTCAGCTATCTCGGAATAAAATTGCCGAAGTATCCCGCCTAGCAGTCGTGGCTACGTTCCGTCGCCGTAAAGATGAAATAAAGAAAGCTATCAATATTTCAGATGAGGAATTTAAAAGACCAATAAATTCACATTCCCGCTTCCCTTACATTCCCCTTGGTCTTTTTATCGGTACTATTGAATTGGCACGTCTAAACAATTTAGATTTTCTATTTATGCTTACTGAAGAACGATTAGCAAATCACTTTAGTAAACTTGGAGCAGAAATTCAATTTATTGGGGGCCCTATTGAACATCGAGGTATGCGTATTCCTTCAATGATATGTATTGAAAAAATTATCAAAAATATGCGACCCATTTTTCATTCTCTTTATCAAGCTATTTCTGCAGATATCAATAAAAATATGACTCATCATGCATTCATAAAAAATACAAGAATTAGAAAGGAAGTTCCTGATAGAACTCAGCCAGAGACCATAATCTATTAATCAAGCACCTTGGTTTACAGATTCTCAATTATCAATTAAGAAATAAGGAAATATATTCGCTGAAATTTATAATCTCAATTACTTTATAGAAGGTAAATATGGTTTACAGTAAACTCTTGAAGTAAATTCCTGGTTTCGTCGTGAATTTTTAATCACATCTCCTCCATTTTTTATACAAGCCATTGTTGATTTATCAAGGCTGGCAAAATATTCATTACTCCCAGGTAATGATGATATCGGAATCACTTCTTCCCGAATCCGCCTACATGTTTCCGGATCATCTGCTGTGACTGTATCAGTAGTCATTGGAGGTAAAGGGCATAACCGGCAAGGATCACCCGGACAGAGACACCCCTTACACGATGCCTGTGCTGAAGTAGTTAATAAGCCTAAAAAAATACTTAAAATTATTAAAACCATTATATGTGTTAAATTAATCAGTCTTAATTGCATAAGATATTCTCCAAAAATATTTCAATTTTCCCCTAACTAAATTATACAAATAATGCACGGTATAAATTCAATGAGTACAGCAATCCCAACAATCAAATATTTAAATAATCTGCCTACTCAAATAAAAACTATCCTTCAAACCAAGTTTTATCAATAGAGGCAATGAATGAAATATCTCGTGTTTTTCTTACTGAATTTATCGCTATTCTCACTAGCTTCTGCGGAGGATATTCTCAGTTTGCAGCAAAGAGCCAGCTTCGCTTACGAACAGATGAAACAAGCTGAGCGTGAAGCAAAAATTGCTGAACAACAAACTGAGGTCAAAAAGGAACGACTGCAGTATTTTAAACAAAAATCTGCAGAAGCAGAACAAGAACTCAAGATTGCTTACGAGAAATCAAAAGAAGCAAATACAAGAATGGAAGCATCCAGAAGAAAATGGGAAGAACTCTCCAGGACGCTTACTCAAGAATGGGGAAAACGAGAAAGCAGCAGATAGAAATGAAAACAAGAATTATTCAAATGGATGTTTGAAGACAATGGTTTCATCCCGATCAGGTCCCGTTGAAATCATATCTATCGGCACCTCACAGACTTCCTCCAGGCGTTTCAGATAATTCTGCGCTGCTTTAGGTAACTGCCTAAAATCCCTTAATCCCTGAGTGCTATTACTCCACCCAGGCATCTCTTCGTAGACAGGCTCGCAGGCTATCAACTCCTCCGCGCCTGCTGGTAGAATGCTAAGAAATCTTTCCTGTTCAGCTCCTTTACTATTTAATCTATAGCCCACACAAAGTTTCAAGATTTCGATACCATCAAGAACGTCCAGTTTAGTAATGCATAATCCCGATACGCCATTGATCTGAGTAGAGCGTTTCATTGCTACCGCATCAAACCAACCACAACGGCGGCGGCGGCCCGTTGTTGAGCCAAACTCGTTGCCACGGCTGGCCAGATGCTCGCCCACAGTGTCATTAAGTTCAGTAGGAAATGGACCTGAGCCCACCCGGGTCGTATATGCTTTAGTAATGCCCAGAACATAGTGTAACATCTGTGGTCCCACCCCACTGCCAGAAGCTGCTGCACCAGCAATACAATTACTGGATGTCACAAAAGGGTAAGTACCATGATCAATATCTAGCAATGCTCCCTGCGCACCTTCAAATAGAAGATTGTTACCCTCCTTATTGATCTCAAAGAGCAATTGCGGTACATCTGCTACCATAGGCCTGATACGCTCAGCCTGAATGAGACTTTCATCAATTGTTTTATTCAGATCGACTGCAGGTACTTGGTAGTAATTTCTTAGAACAAAATTATGATAATCGAGTATTTCTTCCAATTTGACTATAAATCGCTCACGACAAAGTAAGTCTTGCAAACGTATTGCACGCCGAGCAACTTTATCTTCATAGGCCGGGCCGATACCACGGCCAGTAGTGCCGATTTTGTCTAAACCTCTAGCTGCTTCTCGTGCACTATCAAGTGCAATGTGATGGGGTAATATAAGTGGGCAAGCCTCGCTGATTCGTAATCTCTGGCATACATCAATACCTGCCTCCTCTAGCATATCAATTTCTTCGAGTAAAGCTTGTGGAGACAGTACTACGCCATTACCAATATAACAAACAACATTCTCGCGCAAAATTCCAGAAGGAACGAGATGCAGGATAGTTTTTTTATTGCCGATTACCAATGTGTGTCCAGCATTATGACCACCCTGAAAACGAACGACGCCCCCAGCATGATCAGTTAACCAATCGACTATTTTGCCTTTTCCCTCGTCGCCCCACTGTGTCCCGATAACTACCACATTTCTAGTCATGTCTCAGAATCTCTTTATCTTGATGTATATGGATAAGCTAAATTCCCACTACTTCCCATACACCATTGTGCAAGATAAGCTTTCTGTCATAGTAGGAGATATCTTCTTCGTTTTCATTTCCCGGCAATTCTGTTACAACGATATGGCCTTCGTTTCTTAGCTGCTCAACCATTCTTTCCAGTGTTTTGTCGTCTCTTTTGTAAGGTGCCAGAATTCCTTTAGGGCAAGTATCCAATGTAGTTAATCTCGACAATTCCCGTAAATCCATACTAAAACCAGTTGCTGGTCTTGCTCTTCCAAATGCTTTACCTATTTCATCGTAACGCCCACCCAACGCAATTGCATTAGCACTTCCTTGGGTATAAGCAGCAAATACCATCCCCGTGTGGTAATGATAACCACGCAAATCAGACAAATCGAAAGTTATTGTATCCACATATGTTTTTAATTCTTCCTCAATCATTTCAAGCTGATTCAGTGCACTTTCAATTTCTGGATGATTAGGAAGCATTTTGCGAGCATGTATAAGGATTCTTCTATCGCCATATAATTCAGGTAAAAACATCAGAGCTTCCCGAATGGATTTATCCAGTCGCTTATCAAGCCTAGTGCCTAACAACTCCTTCAGAGCAGCTGTATCTTTAGTTTGTAATATATTGTACAAATCTACTTCAAGCTCCGGGAGAACTCCGGAATCCTTAATCAAACTTCGGAAAATGGCTACATGTCCAAGATCGAGATGAATCTTGTCAACCCCAGATACTGCGAGACACTTCAACATTACTCGCTGAATCTCAAGATCACTTTCCAAACCAGCGTGACCAAATAATTCAGCACCAATCTGGAATGGTTCACGAGTACGCGTAATTTCGCAAGGAACAGTATGTAATACACTGTTAGCGTAACAAAGGCGAATCACTCCTTTAGCATTCAGTAAATGTGCATCTATCCGAACAGTTTGAGGTGTGGTATCCGCTCGTAGTCCCATCATTCTGCCACTTAATTGATCCAGCACCTTGAACATACGCAGATCCATATCACTCCCGCTACCAGACAACAACGATTCTACATATTCCAGTAATGGCGGAATAACAAACTGATAACCATGCACAAGGAGTAAATCCAGAATGCTGCGACGCATTCTTTCGATCCGTAGCGCCTCAAGCGGCAAAACATCTTCGATGTATTCAGGAAGAAGCCAGTTACGCATTCTTATAATTTAGCAACTGCTCAATTTATTCACTGCTTAGAAAAGAAAAAGATATACAGGAATTTAATTTACCAAATAGAGCACAATCAATCCTACCACCATTGAAGTCAGGCCTATAAATCGGATCTGGCCATCTTCCAGTTCTATAAGTTTCCTAAAAGTATCGCGCCAAGCATGAGGGGATGTAAAAGGAAAAATACCTTCCAATACCAACATTAATGCAATGGCCATAAGAAAGGTGTCCCACATACAACAATATCTCCAACGAAATCCTTGGTGATCCAGCATTTCCTATAACGCTATTTACTTTACCAGATCAATTTTTTATTAGAAAAAAATGCAATACACTGTTTGAAGCAACTTAGTCTATTTTACTCTTTTACCTACTGGACTATTCGCGCTATTCAGATATTTAAAAAATTCTGAATTAGGCTCAAGCACTAACATATCTCCCTTATTCTTGAAAGATTGCTTATAGGCTTCCATGCTTCGGTAGAACGTATAAAACTCAGAATTCTTTTCAAAGGTGCTTGCATATATCGCAGCAGCTTGGCCATCGCCATCTCCCATGATTTTCTGTGCATCCCGATAAGCTTCCGCCAAAATTACTTCACGTTGCCGGTCAGCGTCTGCACGAATCTTTTCAGCCTCTGCAGCACCTGTAGAACGCAATTCATTGGCCACCCGTTTTCGTTCAGCCTCCATTCTGCGATATACTGAGTCGCTAACTTCTTGCGGCAGATCAACACGTTTCAAACGCACATCCACTACTTCAACACCGATTTTTTTTGCATCTAAATTGGCTTTCTGACGCATGATTTCCATAATCTTATCTCGTTCGCCAGAAACAACATCATGCACGGTACGATTACCAAACTCGTCACGCATACTTGAGTTCACAGTTTGTGACAACCGGGTTTGCGCCAACATTTCATCTCCCCGTACACTAACATAATATTGCTTCACATCGACGATGCGCCATTTCACAAATAGATCCACCAGCACATTCTTTTTTTCTGAAGTAATAAAGCGCTCCGGTTCTTCAGTACTCATGGTAAGAATACGGGAATCAAAGTAGCGTACATTCTGTAATATAGGAATCTTAAAATATAATCCTGGCGAGGTTTTTACGCCAACGACTTCTCCTAATTGAAACAAAATTGCTTGTTCACGCTCATCAACAATATATACTGCAGAACTCGCCACCAAGACCAAAACTGTGGCTATACCCGATAATACTGATGATAATTTCCCCATTTTATCTTACCTCCCGTTCACGGCTTCGGAATGATTCACGCGTACGCGTGCTCACATCAGGCGTTTCTTGAATAGTTTGAGTTTGTACTGTTATGGGTGGTTTCTGCATGGTTCCATCCATTTGAATTAACTTATCCAGTGGCAAATACAGCAAGTTGTTCCCCTCTTTCTGATCAATCAGAATTTTACTGGTATTGGAAAGTACTTGTTGCATCATATCTAAATATAGGCGATCACGTGTGACACCTGGCGCCTTACTGTACTCGACGAGTATCTGCTCGAAACGGCTAACATCACCCTCTGCACTAGAAATAACACGTTGCTGATATCCATTTGCTTCTTCCAATAAACGCGCTGCGGCACCTCTCGCTCTAGGAATCACATCATTGGCATAGGCCTGACCTTCATTACGTTGCCGCTCTCTATCCTGGCCAGCCTTAACAGCATCATCAAATGCTGCCTGCACCTGTTCTGGCGGCTGCGCGTTCTGCATCGTTACTCTACTGACAGTAATACCTATCTGATAGCGATCCAGAATAGTCTGCATTATTTGCGTTGTGCGGGTGGTTACTTCCTCACGCCCCTCATATAAAACAAAATCCATTTTGTTTTTGCCGATAACTTCACGAATAGCCGTTTCAGCGATTTGCAGCACAGCATTGTCAGGATCGCGATTATTAAACAAGAAACTCTCAGGACTATTTAATATATATTGCACAGCAAACTGAATATCAATAATGTTTTCATCATCGGTCAACATCAGCGACTCTTTCAGCACTTTGCTTCTAACATTGTTCCGATAACCAATTTCTACTGTACGCACCTGACTAACATTAACAGCTTCCACTTTTTCAATTGGGTAAGGCATATGCCAACGCAATCCCGCTTGAGTAGTATCAACATGCTTACCGAAGCGAAGCACGACACCGCGCTGTCCCTCGTCAACAATGTAAAAACCACTAGCCGCCCAAACAATTAGCAGCAAGATGCCGATAGCTACGATACCACTGCTACTTTGTCTTTTGGGGCCTTCGCCCCCAGGTTCCTCATCACTGCCGCCACTCTTACGGCCCAGAATTTCATTAATTCTTTTACTGATATTACGCAATACATCATCCAAATCTGGCGGGTTAGAATTACCTTTTCTTCTTCCCCATTGAGGATCATTTAATCCCATGATAATTTAATCCTTCCTCTCGTTCTAAAAAAGCTGTAGCACTACTATCGCCCACTTCCCCAACTTCCAAGAAATCCTCTCTTAAGTCTACAGAATTCTGCGCAATGGCTTCTGACAGGGCCAATCTGATAAATTCCAACCCTTCGCCAGTCTTAGCACTTAGTCGAATGCACGTTATTCTACCATACTCATCCCGCACATAATTTGCAGTCCTGCTCGATTCAGCACGATCAATTTTATTAAATATTAAAATTTGTGGAATAGTTTCCGCGCCAATTTCTTTAAGCAACTTATTTACCTCCGCAATTTGCTCATTGCGGAATGGACTAGCCGCATCGATTATGTGTAAGAGCATATCAGCTTGTACTGTTTCCTCCAACGTAGCGCGAAATGCAGCAACTAAAGTGTGAGGCAACTCACGAATAAACCCAACCGTATCTGAAATAACCAAATGCCTATTGTTCGGAATGAATAATCTACGTGTTGTTGTATCCAGCGTAGCAAACAACTGATCAGCCGCATATGCTTGAGCGCGGGTTAGGCTATTGAATAGGGTTGACTTGCCTGCATTAGTATAACCAACAATAGATATGGACATCACCTTGGCACGTTGCCTAGACTTTCGCTGAACTTTTCGCTGACGTTGAAGTTCTCTGAGTTTTTCTCTCAGATATTTAACTCTCTTGGCTAGCAACCGCCGATCCGTTTCCAACTGTGTTTCGCCCGGGCCACGCAGACCAATCCCTCCCTTTTGTCGCTCCAAGTGCGTCCAACCCCGTACCAATCGTGATGCAAGATACTCTAATTGAGCAAGTTCAACCTGCAATTTACCTTCGCGGCTTTTAGCACGCTGCGCAAAGATATCAAGAATCAGGCTAGTACGATCAATAACTTGGCACTGCAGCCGTTCAGTTAGATTTCGTTGCTGAATTGGAGAAAGATCATGATTGAATATTACCAGAGATGCGTTTGTCTGATTCAAAAGTTGATAGATTTCATCTATCTTGCCGCTGCCAACATAGGTAGCTGGATCAGGTCGCGAGCGTTTTACTTCCACAATGGCCATAACCACGAGCTGATCGCTCATGGCAAGCTGACGTAATTCTTCTAGGCTTTCTTTATCATTATCACCTAGATTGAGGCCTACTAAGATGGCAGTGTTGCTCTTACCTGTTATCAGTTCTGTGTACTCAGTCATCACGTACAACGGGTGTTTCAATCGGAATAGCAACAGCCCTAGCTGGAACTACTGTAGAAATCGCGTGTTTATATACCATTTGTGTTACTGAATTTTTCAATAGCACGACATATTGATCAAATGAATCAATATGTCCTTGCAGTTTTATACCATTAACCAAGTAAATAGATACTGGAATATGTTCCTTCCGCAGAATATTTAAAAATGGATCTTGCAATAGCTGACCCTTGGCACTCATGAACAACCCTCCCCCTTTATTTCAATTCTAATTATTAGATAAGAAACTCTACTTTATTTTTTTAAGTGGATCCACATCCACTAATAGGATTATCATCAAAATAAACAAGTAGAAGAATAAGATATTGTAGCGTGATGTTAACAAATACACGGGATTAATTTGAAAAAAGTTCTAAATGCCAAACTGAGTAAAATATCCATGGTACAAGTAACGATCAAGCTCTGAAAAATTCAGTCATTCATAACAAGAACAGCTTATATGCTGGATTATTACTTTCATCCCAATATCGATAACCGAGGTTATCGAGAAAATTTTTAAAATCAGTTTTCTCACTAGGCGGCACTTCCACTCCCACTAGCACACGCCCGAAATCCGCACCGTGATTACGATAATGAAACAGACTGATATTCCAGAGATGACTCATATTGTCAAGAAAATTCATTAATGCACCTGGTCTGTCAGGAAATTCAAAGCGATAGAGAATTTCATTTTTGACATCCCTGGAGCGTCCTCCCACCATGTGACGAATATGCAATTTCGCCATCTCATTACTGCACAGATCTTCGGTGTGCAATCCACTTGCATCCAGACCTTTGATCAGATCAAGCGCTTCTTCACGATTACGAACTGATACTCCAACAAATACATGCGCCACTTTAGGATCTGCATAGCGATAATTGAACTCAGTAATGTTCCTTGTACCCAGCATGGCACAAAACTTCTTGAAGCTACCAGGCTCCTCAGGAATCGTGACCGCCATTACTGCCTCACGTTGTTCACCTAATTCCGCCCGCTCAGAAACATGACGTAAACGATCAAAATTTATATTGGCACCTGACGCTATTGCTACCAGTGTTTTATGAAGTAATTTTTCACGTTCAACATAGGCCTTTAGCCCAGCAACAGAGAGTGCTCCAGAAGGCTCAAGAATGGCACGGGTATCCTCAAATACGTCTTTAATAGCCGCACAAATGGCATCCGAATCCACCAAAAAAATCTCATCAACCAGCTCCCGGCACAAACGAAAAGTTTCCTTACCAACATGTCTAACAGCCACACCATCAGCAAACAGACCTACTTGCGAAAGTTTAATGCGGCGTCCTTTCTGCAACGAACGATACATGGCATCCGAATCAACTGGCTCAACCCCAATAATCTTGATATCTGGATATAACCTTTTTATGTATGCTGCAATCCCGGAAATAAGCCCTCCCCCTCCTACCGGTACGAATATAGCGTGAATTCCTGCTCCATGCTGACGCAAGATTTCCATACCGATGGTTCCTTGCCCTGCAATAACATCCGGATCATCATAAGGATGAATAAAAGTAGCATGCTCTTGCTGCGTAAGCTCTAAAGCATGTTCATACGCTTCATTATACGAATCACCATAAAGTAATACTGTTGCCCCCAGCGCCATCACCGCATTTATCTTGATCTGAGGAGTTGTCACAGGCATTACAATCGTGGCAGAACAGCCCAATTTCTGTGCAGCCAATGCTACACCTTGCGCATGATTACCAGCTGAAGCGGCTATCACACCTCGTTTGAGCATGGCAGGGGATAACTTTGCCATTTTATTGTAAGCACCCCGCAACTTGAATGAGAATACCTGCTGCACATCTTCACGTTTCAAAAATACTTGATTATGAATACGTGCTGAAAGATTGACTGCCTCCTCCAATGGCGTTTCTACAGCGACATCATAAACACGGGCGGTAAGTACTCTTTCGAGATAATCATTCCTCATAAGATTACGCTTTAAAAATAGTAAATAAGGTCAAGACTTGAATTTCCAAGAGTGCGCAGATTTTATCATGCTAAATAAATTGCAAGTCTAATTAAAAGCATAGGTTTATCGGAATAAATTTCCCCTTACATAAAATTTTATTCTATCTCTATCACTAT
>CAZKPL010000051.1:0-15918 GCA_964554625.1 uncultured Nitrosomonas sp.
CACAATCAATCCGGTTTGCGGTCGACGCTGCCAGATAGCCATTCTCAATGCATCATACACCAGTCTCGCTTTCATTCTTGAACGCATGCTCCAGCCAACCACCTTCCTGGAAAACAAATCAATGACAACAGCCAGATACAGTCAGCCTCCCTGAGTCCTCCAGTTAATAAGACTATTTTCTCTTAACTGGACTGTCCGGTTTCATTTGACCAGGTCACCATACTGTGGTATGAATTTGATGAAATGTTCTCTCGATCCATTGTACGAAATCGGATGGTGCAGTGAGTAATCCGATGGATGGATTATTGATACTCAAGCAGATGGAGAATTTGAGTGACGAATCGGTAGTATTGTAGTGGAAACGCAATCCCTATTACCATTTTCCTTTAAGGAGCTGATAGCTTTTTGTGTGGAGCTGCATCAGTTGTACGAGAAAGAATCGTGATTGATCATTTTCTAAATTTACCTTCTCAGTATTTTAGATGCTGGATGAAAAGATAATATTTGGCTATCCTAAGTCTAAGTCTACTGATTTTTTCCGTTACTAATAGAGCGCACAAACATCTTAATCCTTTAATTAGTGAAGCAACCTATATTATTGCTGAGTGAATCGATTAAATGAGGACAGCGTTATTACGTTGGAGTTGTAAAAATTATTCTTTCTGGAACCTCCCTTGCCATACGTGCGGCAGTTGCTCGGGATGGAGAATTATATCCTGCAGTAGGCGTAGCAATTCATTTACAGCTAATGTAATTTGCCTGAAATGCAATGCTAAACAGTTTCTCAAAAGAAATCGTTCACTTAAGACTGAATCTAATGATGTTTTGTCTGAGTATCAAATGCTGAGAAGGCTGGATGGGGGTATTAGAGCTGGATATCCTTTTTTGTTACCCCATGCTTATTATTATTCTGCTGACAACTATTCATTCTCTAGAGAATTTATTGAAGGAGAGTCTATAGATGAGCGACTACTTCGTTCAGAAAACAGGCAATCTTTTGAGGATTGTCTAAGTGCCTCAGCAACTTGGCTGCGAGGCCTGCATGAGGCGCCTATTGGACATTTGTGTAGCCAGGGAAGCGATTACTTAACAATGCTGCGGCAATTGGAATTAAACCTCAGTTTTCTAATCAATAGCACTCCAACTGTAGCTTTAGCATTAGCGTTTATGCAATCAACTTTAAGTGAAATCGATAAACTTACAGAGAGACATGTGCCACTTCATGGTGATTTTAAGGCGTCAAATTTAATCATTACATCAGAGGAGCGAGTGTATGGAATTGATTTGAGTCCTCGATTCAACAATTCCGGTGCTATGGACATTGCCCAGTTTGTTGTTGATCTATTACTTAAACGACATCAAGTAAAAGTGCTTACTCGCGATATAGGCATAGCGGATATTTTTGATATCTTTTTAAAAGTTTATTATGGAAATTCTAGTCAAGAAAATAAATATCCAGTCACATGGTGGTTACTCTACTTTCTGTTTTCCCATTGGGAGAATGAGCTAAGAGGCCATAAACCTAAGTTTCTTGTCAATCGTTATTACATGTCAGTCTTGACGGATATCATGGCATTCTGTAGCAATAACTTAGATTACCAGTAATTCCTCGTGTGGTATTTGGGAGAAATTGGGAAAACATACCGCGGATTCAAATTTGAAGCGCAACTTCTGAAGATTGATTGGTATAGCTTACTAACACTCCAAAGAATACCTCATGTGGAGTGATAAATCCAAGTACTTTGCGTGGTCGGTGATTGAGATGATCGACTGCCCACTATACTTGTTCTTCAGTAACATCAGTCAATTTTATATTTTTTGCTTTCAACAATCGCATTGACGCTCCTATGTCAAGTAATTGCAGCAGCATCAGATAAATCTGCGAGAATAAGCTGAATCGCCCCAGCTTTTCCGGGGGGATATTTACTTGATAATTTTCAAATTATCGGTAGCGTCAGAGTGCAGAAATTTCATGTGCGATGGGTATAATAAGAAAAAGATTTATATTATTAAAGCAAGTGATAGGAAGAAATGAATCAAGACGAAAAAATTAAAATTCTCTTTGTTTGTATGGGTAATATTTGCAGATCACCTACTGCAGATGCGGTATTTAAGCATCAAGTCAGAGCCGCCGGTTTGGAGAAGCAGATTTACGTTGATTCAGCTGGTACGCACGCTTACCATCTCGATGAACCTCCTGACAAGCGTGCTCAAAAAGTGGCACTGACAAGAGGGTATAACATGCAGGAGTTACGAGCTCGCTCTGTAGAACAGGATGATTTTGAAAAGTTCCACTATATCCTGGCAATGGATAAAAGCAATCTTGCTATACTTCACGATCGTTGCCCGCAACAATATAGTTACAAGCTTGATTTACTAATGCGATACAGCAGCCAATGGGATAAGTATCAGGAAATAGCGGATCCTTATTATGGCGGAAGTCGTGGATTCGAAATGGTACTTGATTTAGTGGAAGATGCTAATCAAGGGCTGCTAAAGCATATCCTTAGTGAGGGTCAAGGGTGATGTATCCGGTATCAAAGGTTTTTTCAATCTTCGCGTAACGCAGCATTTCCCTGAGGATGAACGGTATCTGGCGCTAATTGACGCCAGCCATTCAATAAATTGCTGATAGGGCTACTCGCTCACCTAGCTGTTCCCCGATTTTCTCTTTTTTAGAGGAGGAACAACCGCCACTCCCCCTTGAGCCGCTTCCACCAAAATCTCATCAAGAATTTTCGCTTCCTGCTCAAGCGTGGCAATAGCACGGTTACGAAATTCTCGTTTCGTTCGAGGTGTCTCCTCCTCGCAGAGAGCGATTCTATAGTAGCGCATCCGTATGCTGCACGTCCATCTGATTGAACGCCCAATGAATGGCCTTCGCCGTTTCCTCTATTGACATTTCCAATTCTAATGGGAGCAATACTGCTTGGGTCGCCCTCAATTCAGCAGCTGTTTTGGTTGTCCTCAACAATTCTCGGGCTGATACCAATTGATCTGTTCCACTTGCTTTTCTTGCCATGATTTTTCCTCGTAATCCGCGGCTATATTGTTTCGTTCCTTCATTTTTTAATGCGAACTGGAATAACAGCAAAAATCAACAGTCTGCTACTCCCTACAAACACAAATGTCACATTGCGACACTCGACAATGGCAAGGAATTTGCAGGATATGAAATTATTGTTTCTGAGCTGGAGGCAGATATCTGCTTCGCTCACCCTATCATTAAGGTTGCGCTTCAAATTTAAGTTTACGCTTCATTTATTTTCAGCTAAAAATAATTCTTTCGCAGGTTTTGGTAATCCAAATAAGTTACCCTGTACTAAGGTTGCACCACACTGCTTGAGTACTTCAGCCTGCTGAGCGTTTTCTACGCCTTCGCCTAAAGTCATCCCACCAAGCGCAGTAATTGCTCGAATCGTTTCTGACATCTCCCGTTCAACTCCATCTTTACGCCCAATACGGCTGATCACTGTAATACAGAGCTTGACAATTGCAGGGCGTAGTTCCTCGACAGTCGTCATATCAAAAAAACCACAGCCCGTATCGTCTAATGAAAGCTTAAGTCCCGTGTTCCGGAAATCTCTCATCACGGTATGCAGCTTAACTGCTGATTCAATCGGAAGATGCTCGGTCAACTCGAAAACAATACGCGATAATGAAGGCTTGATATATGGATTTGATAAATATTGCTGGAATTCATATGACATAAATAATTCAGGTCCCAGATTGACTGATATCCATAAGTGTTGGGGAATATGAACCAACCAGTTGATTGCCTGCTTGAGGCAGGCAAACTCCAGAGTATGTGTCATGCCAAACTGCCTGGCGGCTGTAAATAGAGCATCCGCCGTATAGAGAACCGAATCAACCGGACCTCGCGACAAAGCTTCATAGCCGACGATTTCTCGGTCAGCAAGTGAAAAGATGGGTTGAAAATAGCATTGCAGCTGATCCTGTTCGATCAGTAACTGCAGTAACTCCCTAACCTCATTGCCATGCAAAGCTGGATTAGTGCCGGGAACAAGCTCAAGCGCATGATCGATTACCCGGTTAACTGACTTATCATCAAGGCATTCTGGGGCAGGTAGAATCATCAATCTGCAGTCTTGCCGACTGCCCGTTGCCTGCCCAAAATTGGTAATCAGCAACTCATGCATTTTTGCTGCGCCTACTTCCTGTAATAGCGGGATTTGCTCCGACATGTCGAAAGGCATTAAAACCACTTTCGGACCAAACACCCTGTACCAGCGTCCGAAATAAGCTGAAGTGATTGGGCCATAACATTGATATTTTTGTAACAGAATCTCCGATAGTCGTTGGATATCTCGCGTCATATCAGCATAAGCAAGCTTGGCGATTGCTTCACCAAAGATCTCCTGGAAGCGTTCCAGTTGATTTAGTTGGACAACCAAAATAAAGCGCTGATCGTTTGGAGCTGTCATAAATCCCCCCCTCCTTAGAGCTTATGAGCAAATCTGCTGCACGTCCCGATAGCTGCGTCGGGGGTGCTCGTGCCTCGCCTATCTACTTGAATATGGTTTTGCCACAAAACCAAGTTTGGATAAAACTCGCTCTTATAATTTAATACTATAGATGATGTTCCATAAGCATGATATAAGAAACACAGATTTTGACCGCATAATTACTCAATAAATTGCAACAATCTATTTAATAAAAACTCCCAAACAATGTATCGCCGGATTCTGATTCAAATTTCTTCTATTCTGATCGCTGCAGTTATCAGCATTATCATCATAGGTGAGATTCTGACCGGACCCGCATCAACCGCGGTTGGAATCTTGATACCCGATTTTCCGGTTGAATCGGTACAAATTCCTGCTGGTAACGATCACAAAGTGCGTGGCTGGCTGGCAAAAGGCATCCGCGGTAATGGCGTAGTGTTGTTGGTCCACTCTATTCGCAGCAATCGCCTGGAAATGCTAGGTAGAGCTAGATTTTTGAATGACCGAGGATATGGTGTATTGCTGATTGATCTGCAAGCTCATGGGGAAACACCAGGCGAACGAATTACTTTTGGTATACGTGAATCGCAAGATGTCAAAGCGGCGATTGCCTATCTCCGGAACAATTTTCCCCACGAACGCATTGCCGCTATTGGTGTCACTTTGGGTGCAGCTGCAATCATACTGGCAGATCCTCCATTAAAGCTTGATGCGGTTGTATTGGAGTCTCTTCATCCAACATTTGAAGAAGCCGTTGAGAATCGACTAAAACTTCATTTCGGAGAACTCGGAGTATGGATTAAGCCCCTATTGCTATCCTATTTATCCTTGCTTTTGGATCTGCCAATCAATGAACTGAATCCCATTGACCGGATAAGTAATCTGAGTACGCCCATCCTGCTAATTTCAGGTACGCACGACAAACATACCACGCAATCAGAAGCTGA
This sequence comes from uncultured Nitrosomonas sp., assembly GCA_964554625.1. Taxonomy (GTDB): domain Bacteria; phylum Pseudomonadota; class Gammaproteobacteria; order Burkholderiales; family Nitrosomonadaceae; genus Nitrosomonas. Next base: position 5,414 of record CAZKPL010000051.1, read on the forward strand.
GCGCTTATTTAATGCCGCTCTTCAACCAAAAGAACTGTGGATTGTCTCAGGTGCGGGTCACTATAACATGCATACTTACGACCGCATGGGTTATGAGGATCGCGTTTCCTCGTTTCTGTCCAGGTATTTATGGCAGTAAAATAGCTATTTTCACCAAATCAATATCATTCCCCCAAAGTGAAGGAGTCATTATGGCCGATTATCAGCATATTCTGTTAGCAGTTGATTTCTCAGATCAGGATACGTATGTTGCACGTAAAGCTGAACGCCTGGCGACCTTTTTCAGCGCAAAATTGAGCATCATTCACGTGCTGGATGATATCCCAATGCCGGACACTGCTTACGGTACATTGATTCCACTTTATTCAGATTCATCCTATGAACTGCTTGAAATAGAAAAAGACAAATTAATACAGACAGGGGATAAATTAGCCATTGATCCCGACAATCGATGGTTAATCTGGGGGAAACCGGAAGAGGAAATTATCCGGGTCGCCAATGAAGAAGGCGTTGATTTGATCGTAGTAGGTTCACATGGCCGGCATGGCCTTGCATTGCTTCTGGGATCAACTGCCAGTGGTGTACTGCACCATGCGCAATGCGACGTACTGGCTGTACGCTTAGAGGACGAGTGGGCTGGATCGGTAATATTTGCATCTACTTAGAGATGCCCGTTCTCTTCCAAGCAACACACGCAATTACCATATTTTCCACCAAGCTGTTTTTCCTAACGGACTCGAGTCCGAAAGATATTCGCTTTCTGGAAAATTTTTTCTCATAACACGTTCCACGTCATCTCGCAAATCGATCATCTTCATTTCATCATAAGCTCTAGCCATGATATACAGCGCTTCTTCCGTGGCGGGTGTTTGCGGATATTCCTCCAGAACATATTGCGCGCGCCTGACTGCAGCAACATAAGCTTTACGTTTCATATAGTAGCGCGCAATATATATCTCACTTTTAGCGACTACGTTAACCAAATGCGCCATGCGCTTAAGCGCATCGGGAGTGTACTTACTTTTGGGGAATCGAGTAACCAGTTCTTTGAAATTCTCAAACGATTCACGCGAAGCCTTCGAATCACGCTCACTCATATCCTGGTTAATAATTCTCGATGTGATATAACCCATGATTCCCAGATCATCATGGAAATTGGCTAACCCTTTGATATAATATGCATAGTCAACATTGGGATGATGTGGGTAAAGCTGGATGAAACGATCTGCAGCGGCAATAGCTGAAGCCTGTTGCTGATCCTTATAATGGGCATATGCAGTTTCAAGTTGAGCTTGTTGCGCATACCGTCCATAAGGATAGCGCGCTTCAAGTGCTTCGAATAGTTTGATGGCAGCTTCATAATTGCCATTATTTAATTCATTTTTAGCTTCAGAGTAAAATTTATTTGCTGACCATTGACTATTGTCTACTGACTTTTCCTTCAATAAGCCACATGCCGATAAACTCAAAAACAAAACAAAAATTAAACTATGCCTCATGAAATTTCCTGTAGAAGCTAAAAAAACTATTCAAAATTATAACGCAAAGACATCTTTATCCGCGCCGGCCAGACGAACTGAATCCATTATTAATTTGGTTGTTCCGCAAAGCTGTATCGGACTTCGTCTAGATCTCGTGTTAGCGCGGCTACTGCCACAATGGTCGCGTAGCCGTTTACAATCATGGATACTCGAGAAACGTGTAAGCGTAGATGGCAAAGTAGCTACTTCCAAACAAAGAATTTGGGGAAACGAGAGAATTAGTGTTTCGCCTCATATTGTACCAGTCAACGATGCGCATGTTGCAGAAGCTATTCCACTCGAGATCATTTATGAAGATAATCACTTACTTGTTATCAACAAGCCAGCAGGAATAGTGATGCATCCCGGCAATGGGAATTGGCAGGGAACGCTATTAAACGCGCTCCTTCATTATTCCAAGCAGCTTAATGAGGTACCGAGGGCAGGTATTGTTCATCGGTTAGACAAGGATACCAGCGGTTTGCTCGTTATCGCTAAGACGATAGAAGCGCAAACAGACCTGGTTCGGCAACTGCAGCAGCACACCGTCAAGCGGGATTATTTCGCAATCGTCTTAGGCGAAGTCAAACAAAGCGGTTATGTTGATGCGCCAATAGGACGACACCCCGTGCAACGGACCAAAATGGCTGTAACTACCCATGGCAAGCCAGCGCGCACTTATTATCGAATATTAGAGCAATTCGAAGGTTGCACACTGCTTCGTTGCAGCCTGGAAACGGGACGCACCCATCAGATCCGCGTCCACATGCACAGCATAGGCCATCCTCTTGTGGGTGATCCAGTTTATACTGGTAAGTTTAAAAAAATCTCCGTAGAGGTAGCGCGGTTGATCATGCAATTCCCGCGACAAGCTTTGCATGCACAGCAATTAGCATTAGCTCATCCGCAGCATGGTGAAACTATGATGTGGGATTCTGTCCTACCCGAAGATATCAGTGGACTCCTGCAGGAGTTGCGGCAATGTTTTATGCTACCTCTTTAATAGGGAATCTACTAAGTCAGGATATTCAAGAAACACAGGAGTAGATAAAAGAAATGCACCTTCAGGTGCATTTCTTGAGTATCTTAACAACTCGCTATCTCCTAAAAATTGCTAATCTAAAAAGGCAGTATTGCATCAAGTGACAACAAAACCTGGTCATTATTACCACCAAATGGTCTATAGGCCGACCCATGAAGTGGGTCTGCTACATCGTAGCGAAAGTTTGGGCGAATATTCAACTGCCGCAGACTATCGGTAAAATTGAACATACTCGCCGGTTTCCAATTCAGACCCAGTGTTACCGCATAATAATCAGCAGGCGTGCTCATAGCAAGTTGGGTTGAGCCACCTAAGGCATAGCTCTGACCCAAGTGATTGGTCGCAGCAGCAACCCTACTTGGTGAAAATACACGAAAGCCGTCCCTGTCGCGAAACCACTCGCCCCGCACACCCACTGACAAGCTAGATGTCACATCATAATATAGATGCAGGTTGATTCCATACCACTCAGCATTTTTGTTCACATTGGTGTAGTGGAGGTTATTGAGCAAGACGTTATCAGCAAAACCATGATCGTGCTGCAAAATAAAATGGGTTCTTTCAGTAATCATATGTTTCAGCACGATACTGAACATTCCCCAGAAGCTACTGTTCCGAGTGGAGGTTGTACTCCCAGTACCGCTAATATCGAGAGAGGTATTGCCATCATCGCTTGTCCAGGTTACTCCACCTATCCCGCCCCAGTTAGCCAATTGTTTATCAAAATTACCATCCCACCCACCGGTAGCACTCCCCGTAAGCGCTCCAGCCTTTACGGACCAATTATCGGTAATGGCATATTCACTTAATATTCCGGTATGCGTAAAAGGTTCACCATATTGCATGGTATAAGCGTGGGTATAGAAGAAGTTATTAGGCGCTGGAACCGATTCATAACCAATCGGTGTGTAAAAGTGACCAACTTTTACGTTCAGACCTTTGCTGTCTGTAATTGGTGCATATACTTCTACAAAGGCTTGTGGAAAGGCGATACCGTAGGTACGGCTAGAGTTACAACAAATATCAAGATCCCAGTTGCCTCTATCACTTAAAGCTCTCCCATTATTGACATCAAATGCAGGGTTCCCAAAAGCTTGCGCGAAAATAGCATCTGTGCCGAACAGAAAATCAGCCCGGAAACCTATATCCCATGAACTCCCTTCTGACACTACAGGCCGTTCAATGAACAAATTAAGCTGGTTTAACTGAAACCGGTTAGCTTGGTCTGCAAAGGTAACTGGGCCGTTAAATCCATCGGTCTGATACGGATTAAAAGTTGCTCCACCATGAATCCAGCCACCAGCTTTAAGACCATATTGATCAAGAAAATTCATGACGGTATTTGCTTGAACAGCCATTGAATTCATACCAAATAACAACAATCCCCCAATCACAGTAAGGATTATCTGATTCTTATACTTAGAATTAATCCTCATTCTTCTCCCTTTTTCCTGGATTTATTAGTTAGAAACACAAAAATAAAAAGCTAATAACCTTATTTTGCACAAGGATTTGACTTTACACATAACACAAGGTCGGGTCAATGTGGAATCTTTTTGACATGAAGCAACTTCAACTACCAAGATTCAGAATCAGCAGGATAGACAGCGTAAATGTCAATATAAATAAAAAACGAGATTGAGGTTTTAATTCTTATGTAAATTGAGAGGCTTTAGGATAAGGCAGCAGGAAAGCAAGCGCAAAGAAAAGAGAAATTGCTTAAAGATGCAATCTTGAAATGCAGAAGTACTTGGTAAGTGATCCGGTAAACTTTTCGTAGATGACTTAAAACGAAGAGCCGAAGATGGCAGAACATGAGCAGCTAGAGAAGTTACGGTGTCGAACATTTACGTTGGAATTCAAGATTGAAGCGTTAAAACTTAGACGTGACCAGAATTTGACCTATATTGGGGCTGGGAGGCGATTAGATGTATTGCCCAAGCCTATTCAGCGCTGGGACAAGCAGTATATAAAGCAGGTAAATTAATGCCTGATAAGGCCAAACGTTGCATCAGCCCGGAACAACAAGAGATTTCGGAACTGCGTGCACAGCTCTCCCGACTTAAAATGGAGAATGCAATTTTAAAAAAGGGCGCGGCGTACTTTGCAAAGGAGAGTCTGTGAAGTACGCATTCATCGCCCAGAAGCTTTCTGATTATCCGTTATCAGTAACTTGCGAAACACTGGATATTTCCCCGGCAGGCTCTCATGCTTGGAGAACGCGACCGCAAGCTTACCGTACGTTACAGAATCAAGAATTAAGCCGAAAGATCAAGGAAATATTTCTGGCAAGTGGCAAAACCTACGGTGCTCGACGTATAGTGGCAGAGCTGCGAGAACTGCATGGTTATACCGGTTCGCTTAATCGCATCAAGCGACTTATGGGACTAGCTGGACTACGCTCCAAGGCTCGGCGCAAGTTCAAGGCAACGACTGATTGGAATCATAAATTACCGATTGCACCGAACTTGTTGGAACAGAAATTTTTGGTTGAAAAACCGAATAGAGTATTGCTGTCTAACATCATCTATATCTGGACGAAAGTGGGCTGGCTTTACTTATGCTGTGTGCTCGATCTATTCAACCGTGAAATCGTAGGATGGTCAATGAAAGAAAAGATGACTCAGGATATCGTGCTGGATGCACTACAGATGGCAAAACTCAGGCGCCGGCTACCCTCTGGAGCCATTCTTCATTCAGATAGAGGCAGTCAGTACGCTAGTCGAACCACCCAAAACTGGCTTAAAGCGGAAAAATGCAGTAATCCATGCCAGGAACAGGCAATTGCTACGACAATGCACCAATGGAAAGCTTCAGGCATTCCTTGAGAGTGGAACGTGTTCATGGTGCCAACTATGAAACAAGAGAAGAAGCCAAACGAGATATATTCGACTATACAGAGGGACTCTGCAACTGCGATCGTCGCCATTCAGGGCTGGGATTTATCTCTCCTAGACAGTTCGCAAAAAGATACTTAAACGGGGATTTGTCCGCCCGAACAAACGGGACAAATAATTCCTCTACAAAAACTTGACCAGATCACTAAAATAGGCGGTCCCTCGGTCAGCAGTAAAATAGTTGAATAACCAGTCAAAGCATACTTAATGTAGGTGGGATATAACTTGCTCCTGCGCCAGAAACTCTTGAACCCTTCTTACTGTGTAGTTCACACCTATATTGTCGACTACTTACCTGATTTTGTTTCATAGTTGTTTGCAGCATACTCATGCAAAAATTTACGATTTTCGGAAGTTAGATCGAGCGTAACCCAATAAACCACAAGACAAAAATGGATTTTTCTATGTCAAGAATAAGTTGACAGCACTTTATATCAAATGTAGATTCGCGAGTCTGAACGTCAATCAAAAAACGGAGGAAAAAACTTAAAATGATCTCAACAGTATATGCTGTCACACTTGCGTGTATGGCTTTTATAGCCGCAGTTTTCTTATTTGTTATTGTTAATTCTAAGGAAGTTGAGGCAGATTACCCGGCAGTTATAAAGAAATGGTACGGAGTACGCAGCAAATGGTTTCTTTTCTTACTTACACTTGGAATTGTCATTACATATGCTTCTACTAATCCGTTCCCAATTTCAGATCAGAAAAAAGAATATCAAGAAAATGGTCATCAGTTGGTTAAGGTAGGAGCTCATCAGTGGTATTGGACAATGACTCCTGATACCGTGGAAACAGGCAAGCCGGTCGTATTTTATGTCACTGGCGAGGATGTAAATCATGGGTTTGGGATCTATGATGAAAACCTGACGTTAGTCGGACAAACTCAGGCGATGCCAGGTTATACCAACAAGCTTGTGTACACATTTGACAAACCAGGTAAGTATAAAATTCTCTGCCTGGAGTATTGCGGATTGGCACATCACGCCATGATCACCGAGCTAACAGTAAAAAAAGCAGATCAACAGTAATATTAAGAACAATTAAAGAGTGGAGGGGATTATGAGTAGTACAGCAGTAGCAAGTGGAAAGGTCGAATATACTGATTCTGAGAACAGGAATGCCTTAATTGCTGTCAAGGCGCATCTGATCGCAGGATTGTCGGTGTTCTTGCTGATGATGCTCGGTGGATTGACTATGCGAGCAGCACAAGGCACCTGGATTGAAATTGGCGTTGACTTGTTTTATCAAATTATGACCGTTCACGGTGTTGGCGTTGTGGGTGCTGCAGTGATAGCCTCAACGGGCGTGCAATGGCATTTTCTACGCAAGTATGTTCGGCTAAGCAACGCCATTTTCTGGACAAATTTCTTGATTTTTCTGACTGGCGTCGTGATGATTCTGGGTTCCATTTTCCTGGGCGGATATGGAGGTGCGTGGACGTTCCTCTATCCATTGCCTGCGATTTCTATGGGTGCTTGGTCTACTGGTGCCGCAGCAGTTTTCCAGTTAGGAGTGCTCATTATCGGGGTTGGTCTCCTGATTCTTTACCTGGATTTCGGCCGTGCCATTTTAGCTCGTTATGGTAGCCTCGCCAGAGCGCTCGGACTTACTATGCTCTTTGGTAAAGAGCCGCTCGATCCTTCACATCCGAAAGCTGTAGTAGCTAGTACGATGGTACTGATCGTCAACTTCCTAGGTATAGCAGCAGGCGCCGTGGTATTAGTAATGGGGTTAATCAATCTTTATAACCCAGAATTTCAACCTGATGCAATGCTGATGAAAAATTTGATTTATTTCTTTGGTCACGTAATCATCAACGCAACTATTTATGCTTCCGTGATAGCGGTTTACGAATTACTCCCTCGTTATACCGGACGTCCATGGAAAACGAATAAAGTATTTCTTGCAGCGTGGTTCGCTATCGTATTTATGGTAATGGGTGTTTATCCACATCACCTCCTGATGGATTTCCCAATGCCTGCCTGGGCAATGATCACCGCTCAAGTACTCTCTTTCGGTAGCGGTATACCAGTCATGGTGGTTACCGGTTATGGTGCATTGATGATCGTATATCGATCAGGAATTAAATGGAGCACTACAACTAAGTTATTGTTCCTGTCCATGTTTGGCTGGGCAGCTGGTGTAATTCCTGCTATTCTGGATGCAATGGTTGCCATTAATCGGGTATTCCATAATACATTGTGGGTGCCAGGGCATTTCCACTTTTATTTGTTGCTCGGATTGCTGCCAATGATCATTGGTTTCACCTATTACCTTGCTGGAGAGGGTGATCGGAGCGAACAGCCTAAAGCAACCGATAGTCTTGGGTTCTATGCATATTTGATTGGTGCTTTTATGACTTCCATGGTTTTCCTTGCCAGTGGCGCAAATAGTATTCCTCGTCGTTGGGCAGTTCACATGGAAGAATGGGTGACTTTTGCACAAGTGGGTACAATAGCAGCTGCATTGGTTGTACTGGGAACGTTACTGTTTACTTTACGTGCAATTTTTATTTTACCAAGAGCCGCCAATCCTCGTTAATACAGTAATTTCTTTTTCAAGAGATTACTAAAGATAGGTAGTAGTACCTAGAATACTGGTAAGATAAATTAGGAATCTAAGGTATTTTAGGTACTTTCATTGAGAGGTATAAGGATGAGAACTTTTCTGGCAACAGTTTTCATAGCCATAGCGGGGTTTCTCATTCTCTGGATAAGTACAGATAGGGGGCGTGCATTTACTGTTGAAGAAGCGCGTCGCCTAGATGTGCGTGAGAACCCTCGTTCTTTACCTGAGTGGCATTTACAAAATCAGGACTCAGAAGCTATCACAATACAGGATTGGCACGGAGAGTTTCTCGTTGTAGATTTTATTTATACAAGCTGTCCAAGTGTATGTCTCATACTTAGCGGTGGCCTAAAAAGCTTGCAGAAAGATTTTGCTTCAGAATTAGAGAAAAATAATTTACGCCTTTTGAGTATCAGCTTTGACCCAGAGAAAGATACTCCCCAGAGACTCAAGGAACATCTTTCCCACTTCTCTGCCAATCTTAAATACTGGATTGCAGCTCGTCCAATCAGCTCATCTCAGAAAGAAGCCATCCTTGACTTCTTTAAGGTAATCGTTATCCCTGATGAATATGGCGGTTATACGCATTCTGCAGGCTATCATGTTATTGATCCAGAAGGCCGGTTAGTTGCTATTTTTGGTGTGGAGCAGCTTGATGAGCTAAAAGAATATCTAACTCAAGCATTGAATAAAAAAAATGATCATCAAAATTAAGCTGGAATGGTTGCTTTTAACAGCGTTTGTTGTATTGGCTTTACCTCCTATGCAACAATTCCTGGAACAAAGCATGGTAACGCACATGCTTGTTCAGATACCGCTATTGGCGGTAATAGGGTGGATGCTTGGAAAAAAACTACCTGAGAATTGGAGAAGCAAGATAGCGCCTTGGAATCGATGGGGAATAACCGGTATGGTATTTGCTGTCATAATTATGACCTATTGGATGCTGCCGCGTGCTTTGGATGCAGCCATATCGGAATGGTATTTCGAGCTGGTAAAGTTTGTTACTGTACCGATAATGGGTATTGCGCTTAGTCTAAGCTGGCCATTACTTCATCCTATTGCGCAAGGAGTTCTAAAGCTGGAATTTTGGGCTACCTTTATGCGTCTAGGTTGGTTATATCTAGATCTCCCCGATCGTCTTTGTGCAAATTACTTGCTGAGTGATCAACGTATTCTGGGGCAACTGCTTTTGCTGAGTGGAAGCGCTTGGGCCATTACCTGGACACTCCGCGTTATGTTTGGAACCAGAATCATCAAGACCTAAAATGTGGCAATGCGTTTAAACGGATTGCCACATTTATTATCCTGTTTTATGCGCTGTGTGTACGATACCACAATACAGAATTAAATATGACTGCTCCAAGAATATTACCAATCGTCACAGGAATTTGATTCCATAACCACCATTGTGAAATGGTCACATCTGCGCCAGATAGTATTCCCACTGGGAAGACAAACATATTCACGACAGCATGCTCAAAGCCAAGAGCAAAGAAGGTTGCGAGTGGTAACCAGATCAGCATCACTTTGCCAGGAACACCACGCGATGCCTTCGCGAAAACTGGAGCCAGACTGACTAGCCAGTTGCACAACACGCCCATGCCAATAGCCGCAAGCCAGCCACTCATGCCGTACTCTGAATAAGAAGCTTTCTTTTCAGCAAGCTTAGCTAACGTGGTCAATACGCCGGGTGTTTCTCCTGCACCTCCCTTGGTTAATGCAAACCAAAGCAACCAGGCAAAGAAAATGCCGCCAATCAAATTAGCTATAAATGTCCATGACCAGTTACGTATCACGCTTAATAGCTGGATCCGTCCCGCAAGCAGGGCCATGGGCATTACGGAGAAGCTGCCAGTCGCCATTTCAAGACCGAGTATTGCTAGCATGATATAACCCACCGGGAAAAGTAGACCAGCAGCTGCTGTCGGCCATCCTTGAGAAACTAGTAACGCGGATAGAGCCGTAGCATAGGCAAGAAATGGTGTGCACAAAAATCCTCGCACCAATATTTGGGAAACGTTAAATTTACTTTTTTTAACTGCATCTTCGACAAGGTCACGTCCCATCTGTAAGGGAGGGACGCTATCGATGGTGGCTGAATCATTTGCCTTAGGAGGGGTTGCACTACCACCAGCCGACATAGTCTCGGCAACGATGCTGGATTGAATAGCTTGTTCGATTGAGCTGATCGAAGGTTGTCCGGATTCTTTCATTTTTTCTCGTAGATAGCGTTAATCAAGGAAATACCGATAATTGTACTATGCAATCTAATGCATGGCAGGCAAGGATTCTGCCATATCTTAGAATGGGCGGCAAGCGAGTAGCTTGCTCGTTTAATAATTTAAGTTACTGATAGAGCAGGATCAAATTCATTGAGCATGATATTCAAACAGGAAATATTGACTTTATCTGCCTGGGTGTTGTCAGAAAGCCCCTGATCAATTATCTGTTACAAGGTAGTGTCTCATATTT
>CAZKPL010000051.1:16018-18949 GCA_964554625.1 uncultured Nitrosomonas sp.
GGTAGTGTCTCATATTTTTGAGTTTTTACGGTGATATTTCTGGTGAATTGATCGTTGTGGATATTACTCCCAACATAAAGAAAATGTTTCTTATACGCCGTTAGATTGAATCACTGTGATACGATGACAGTCATTAGCCTGAATGGGTTGTGATGCTATAATGCTTTGTCCTAATTACATAAGTTATTCCATGGCGGTTCCCCATCTTACTACTGCTCTACGCGGCCCAATTCTTGAATTAGAAAAACGTATCCTGGAAGCAATGCCAACTATTGAGCACTGGTTACGTGGCAAATGGCAGAATCATACTATTCCTTTTTATTGCTCCGTAGATTTACGTAATAGTGGATTTAAGCTGGCACCGGTTGATACCAATCTTTTTCCAGGTGGATTTAATAATCTCAATCCAGAATTCTTGCCATTATGCGTTCAAGCAATGATGGCTGCTGTGGAAAAAATTTGTCCTGATGCACATAGCATATTACTTATACCAGAAAGCCATACCCGTAATATCTTTTACTTGCAGAACGTTGCCATATTGCAAGGTATTATGCGACACGCAGGCTTGCATGTTCGTGTTGGCTCTCTCTTGCCAGAAATTACCAGTGCGACGACGATACTCCTCCCTGATGGAAGCTCTCTTATATTGGAGCCGATACGACGCAAGAATAATAGACTGTCTGTGGAAAATTTCGATCCATGTGTGGTTCTACTTAATAATGATCTATCAAGTGGTATTCCAGAGATTTTGAAGAATCTTGATCAGAGTGTTATTCCACCATTGTATGCAGGTTGGTCAACGCGTAGAAAATCTCAGCATTTTTCCGTTTACGACAATGTAGCTCAAGAATTTGCAGAGTTAATTGGAATTGATCCATGGTTAATTAATCCTTATTTTAGCTCTTGCGGCAAAATTGATTTTCGTGAGAAAAAAGGTGAGGACTGTGTGGCTGCTGCGGTTGATGAGATATTAAAAGATCTTCAGGAAAAATACATTCAATATGGTGTCAAAGAAAAACCTTTTGTTATTGTTAAAGCTGACTCTGGTACTTATGGTATGGGTATTATGACTGTTAAAGATAGCATGGATGTCTACAAACTCAATCGTAAGCAGCGCAATAAAATGGCAATAATCAAAGAAGGCTTATCAGTCACAGACGTGCTGGTGCAAGAAGGTGTATACACCTTTGAGAATATCAACCACGCCGTTGCAGAGCCTGTTATTTATATGATTGATCGGTATGTAGTGGGTGGTTTTTATCGTGTCCATACAGGAAGAGGTATTGATGAAAATTTAAATGCCCCGGGTATGCATTTTGTACCGTTAGCTTTTGATACTTCTTGCGTGTTGCCTAATCATGCGGCTCTTCCAGATTCTACGCCAAACCGGTTTTATGCTTATGGTGTGGTGGCACGTCTAGCATTACTGGCAGCTGCATTAGAATTAGAGCGCCATGTGGCAGTGCCTCTTAGCCAAACTTTAGAAGCATTGCGAACTAGCACTCAATGAAGCTTGCTTTCATCTTAGATCAACTGGATTCGATTAAGATCGATAAAGACTCCAGTTTTGCTATGATGCGCGAAGCTGCGACTCGTGGCCATCAACTGTTTGTCATGCACCAAAAAGATCTTGTTTGGAAAGATAACTTGGTGACTGGATTTTCTCGTAAACTGACACTAATTGATCAAAAGGACAAAAAATATCGGTGGTATCAGGAAGGCCTATCAGAGGCAATGCCGCTACAAGAATTTGATGTGGTATTAATGCGTAAAGATCCGCCATTTGATATTGAATATGTATATAGCACTTATCTATTGGAACTTGCTGAGCAGCAAGGGGCATTTGTTATTAATAGTCCAAAAAGTATAAGAGATCATAATGAAAAGCTTGCCATTGCGAGATTTCCTCAATTTACTCCACCTACTTTGGTAACTAGACAAGAGTCTCTGATTCGAGAATTTCTCGATGAGTATGGGGATATCGTATTAAAACCACTTGATGGTATGGGCGGTGCCAGTGTATTTCGTGTTCATCGTGCTGATCATAATATTAACGTTATTCTTGAAATGCTTACTCATTACGGTACCAGAACCATCATGGCACAGCGTTTTCTACCTGAGATTGGCGAAGGTGACAAGCGCATTTTGCTCATTGCCGGAGAACCTGTTCTCTACACACTTGCCCGTAAGCCTAAACCAGGTGAAACACGTGGCAACCTTGCAGCTGGTGGTATTGGTATAGTTCAGCCATTATCCGAACGTGATCTTGAGATCGCAAATACATTAGGTCCAAAATTATATGAACAAGGATTGATGCTTGTAGGTCTTGATGTAATTGGGGACTCATTAACTGAAATTAATGTTACTAGCCCAACTGGAATGCAGGAAATTACCAATCAAACTGGTTTTAATGTAGCGGGAATGATGATTGATGCACTTGAAAACTGCGTAAGTCGCCGATCTTAACAGGCAAAAATGGTTCTTCCGGAAATTGCGTACCTAGTAAATTAAAGAGATGCTGGAGAAGCAGAGAGGGATAGATTGAAATAGCCACTATCTCTGGCCATGAGGCTTTTTCAAAATGTCGACGAGCTTGCTTTATCATGCTTTTGGCATAATAGGTTATTTTTATCAAAGCTCCCGTTATATAGCAAATGTCATTGTAATTGCGATCAGAGAAGATGAGTGGCGTCCAGGATGCCCCGTTTGCTGAAGTCACAACGCATCCTGTCGAGAAAAAGTGGCTCACCGCTTTCGAACGATACCAATAGGTCAAAAGGCGTCTATATTGATCTTTCAGTACAGCAGGTAGAATGCTCCAAGTGCCAGGCATTGCGCCAGGTAAAGGTACGGCTTACCGATGAACATAAAAGTTATGGTTCTTCCGGGATCTGCGTACGTATTGGATTAAAGTGATGGTTTAAAGATAGA
>CAZKPL010000052.1:0-18788 GCA_964554625.1 uncultured Nitrosomonas sp.
AACCCTATCTATCAAATGGGGTGTTAGCTAATCATGAATCAATCATTACCCATTTCGCAAAATACTTAAGGTTCTGCTGATGAAGTTAGCAATATCTTAATATATTATTTCGGGTGCTGGCTGAACAACTTTCAAGTCAACTTTCAGAAGTAACACACTGATCCATAACCGAGAAGGAGTGCACTATGAATGACAAAAAGAAATTGACTACCAGTGCAGGTTGCCCGGTTGTCGACAACCAGAATGTAATGACAGCAGGGCCACGAGGCCCGATGCTGCTCCAGGATGTCTGGTTTCTGGAGAAACTGGCTCACTTTGATCGTGAAGTCATTCCTGAACGGCGCATGCATGCCAAAGGCTCGGGAGCCTACGGCACTTTCACTGTCATGCATGATATTACCCAATATACACGAGCCAATATTTTCTCCCACATAGATAAAAAAACTGACGTGTTCGTTCGTTTTTCTACGGTAGCGGGTGAGCGGGGTGCAGCAGATGCGGAGCGCGATATCCGCGGCTTTGCCGTTAAATTCTATACCGAAGAAGGCAACTGGGATCTGGTCGGCAATAACACCCCCGTATTCTTTCTACGTGACCCGCTCAAATTCCCCGATTTGAATCATGCCGTGAAGCGCGACCCTCGCACCCATCTCCGCAGTGCAAAAAATAACTGGGATTTCTGGACACTGCTGCCAGAGGCACTGCATCAGATCACCATCGTCATGAGTGATCGTGGCATTCCGGCAACCTACCGGAACATGCATGGCTTCGGCAGCCATACTTTTAGTCTTATTAACGCCGATAACGAGCGTTACTGGGTCAAACTCCATATGAAGTGCATGCAGGGCATCAAAAATCTGACTGATGCCGAAGCACAAACGCTTATCGGCAAGGATCGAGAAAGTCATCAACGTGATCTCTACGCAGCCATCGAACGTGGCGATTTCCCAAAGTGGAAATTTTTTATCCAAGTTATGCCTGAGATGGATGCGATCAAAGCAGCATACAACCCTTTTGACCTCACAAAAGTATGGCCTCACAGCGATTACCCACTCATCGGGGTCGGCATGCTGGAATTGAATCGTAATCCAGCAAACTATTTTGCCGAAGTCGAGCAGGCCGCCTTCAATCCTGCCAATATCGTACCAGGCATTGGCTTCTCGCCAGACAAAATGCTGCAGGGTCGTCTATTCTCTTACGGTGATGCCCAGCGCTACCGATTAGGTGTCAACCATAATCAAATTCCGGTCAACCAGCCACGTTGCCCAATACACAGCTATCACCGTGATGGCGCCATGCGAGTGGATGGTAACTTTGGCGGCACCCAGGGCTATGAACCTAATAATTTGGGTGAATGGCTAGAACAACCTGGCTTTGCAGAACCCCCGCTCAATCTAAAAGGTGCAGCCGATCACTGGAACCACCGCGAAGATACGGACTATTATTCTCAACCAGGCGCCCTATTCCGCTTGATGACTTCAGCACAACAACAGATCTTGTTCGAGAACACTGCACGTTCCATAGGAGGTATTCCGCGCGAGATCCAAATTCGTCATATCACGAATTGCTTCAAGGCCGATCCAGCCTATGGCAAAGGCATGGCTGATGCCTTGGGTATTGCATTGAATGCTATCCCGGAATAGATCTATGAACATATGAACGTGAAGAAAGTAATGGATAGACGTTCATCGGAAAAAAAACAAAAAACCTGGAAAAACTATTGAACATACTATTAAAGATGCAATACATTCCACACAGGAAAAGAATCAGGATTAAAAAGAGAGTTGTAAAAATTTTGTAAACTGATGCTTGAGCAATTAAGTATTTTCGTTATATACTGAATCCGTCACAAGTTGTTTTTAGTTACAAATTTTAATAAGGAATCAATATAATGAGATTTTTTCTGATCGCCGCCGTTTTAGCAGCCCTAGCATTGACAGGATGTGGCAGACCAAGTCAAGCATTACCTGAACAAGAAAAAGCAAACTACGAAAAAATCATGCGCGGTGAAAAGTTAGAGTGTCCTCATGGATTAGATGCTAACGGAAATTGCCTGAAAGAAGGAGATGATGGACGCCCAATTGGCGGTCATTAATAACCCAAATTATAGCCG
The DNA here is from genome assembly GCA_964554625.1 of uncultured Nitrosomonas sp. Classification (GTDB taxonomy): domain Bacteria; phylum Pseudomonadota; class Gammaproteobacteria; order Burkholderiales; family Nitrosomonadaceae; genus Nitrosomonas. Next base: position 2,114 of record CAZKPL010000052.1, read on the forward strand.
TAAAGCTATAAAAAAACCGCCTAACAACTTTAGTTAGGCGGTTTTTTTATTTCCAATATTCTTCCTCGTCGCGTAAACTGATTCTGCTTACTTTACTTCACATTCACACTATCTCGGCTATAGGCTATTTAAGCTGCTCATACAATAAGCCAAGAATTCGATTAGTTGCTCCCGATTCTTCAGACACCCCATCCTGATTGAGCACCTTAATCTCGCTGTTGGCACCGACTTCACTTACCTGAATACGATATCGTTCCGCTTTTGAGTCAGTATCACTTCGCCAGAAAGCGAGCCTTGAAAGTATCCCCTCACCCTCGCCTGCCTTCCGGCTTTCGAGATCAGGATCAGCATAACGAACAAAATACACCCCACTTGATCTATCTCGATCTTCAACGGTAAAACCCACACGATCGAGCGCCAATCCCACTCGACGCCATGCTCGATCAAATGTTTCACTGATAATTAGCACGCCTCCTCTCGCTTTATCCATATAAGCCTGCTCTTTAACGATAGCGGCGCCATTGGTTGCAGCAGCCACTTCTTGTCTGGCAAGCTCTTCTTCTGCACCAAAGCGCATCATCAACCGCGCAAGCATTTCAGCCTCCAAATCAGGATCAGCAGGACGTGGCTGCCAAACAGTACGTTGTGTACTTCTGTCCGCAAGCACTTCGTCCATCCCCCGATGACTGATGTAAATTTCGGTTGAACCTGATTCGCCTCGCTCTAGCCGGGTACGAAATTTGTCACGTTCCGAAGTTGAGTACAAGCTATCGAGAAAAGTGGACAGAACGCTACGAATGATATCTTGTGGGATTTTTGCACGATTCTCAGCCCAGTCAGTCTCCATAATTCCCACATCAGGCGCTTCAACCTTGATTAGGAATCCCAAATCTTGCCAGAATTCTTTGACTATTGGCCAGACATCTTCTGGAACTTGATGAACCACTAACCACCGTTGGGTACCCGATCTAGCAATATAAGCAGCATCTTTTGCTACCGGCAATATAGCGTTACTATAAGTTCGTGGCTGTTCCTCACGTTCTTTGTTATAGGTAGAAAATGTCGCACTTCCTGAAGAGGGAATGTCAGGTACAGCATAACGATTATCTGTTGATGGCGCCGTCAGATCAGGCGGTATTTCCAATGGGGGTAGTTTACCCGCCGATTTGTAATCTATTTTTTTACTTTCAGGCAATAAATTACAGCCAGAAACCATCAACACCCATACGATACCCAATATGATTGTTCTTTGGTGTTTCGTTCTCGACATCACAAACCTTTAAATCAGAACCTCAGCTTGCTTCATGGCATCCCTGATCAATTCATGGAATTGACTTGAGAGCGGCGTTAGAGGTAACCGGATACCCGATCCTATCAAACCCATTTGGGCAACAGCCCACTTTACCGGGATTGGGTTCGCTTCGACGAATAAATCCATATGCAGCTTTAGCAGTTTATTATTAATGGTACGAGCAGCCATCAATTCTCCTGCAAACGCTGCGGCACACATTTCGTGCATTAATTTCGGCGCAACATTTGCAGTCACTGAAATGACACCATGCCCTCCTAACAGCAGCAGCGCAAGCGCACTTGCATCATCCCCGCTATATACACAGAAATCCAGCGGCACACGATGTAATAAATCACAACCCCGTGCAATGTTACCTGTTGCATCCTTTATTCCAATGATATTAGGAACTTGTGCGAGCCGAAGCACGGTATCGTTGGATATATCAGCAACTGTTCTGCCGGGTACGTTATACAAGATTGTCGGAATATCAACCGCCTCTGCCACTGCTTTGAAGTGCTGGTAGAGTCCTTCTTGAGTGGGTTTGTTATAGTAGGGAACCACAGACAAACAAGCATCTGCGCCCGCATCTTTGGCATAAATGGTCAGATCTATGGCTTCTCTGGTGGAATTTGCACCCGTACCAGCGATGATCGGTATCCGGCCGGCAGCATGCGATACCGCAGTCCGTATCAGCAAATTGTGCTCATCAAAATCTACTGTAGGAGATTCGCCCGTCGTGCCGACAATCACGATAGCATCTGTTTTCTGCGCAATATGAAAATCGATCAGCGCACAAAATCTTGCCAGATCCAGAGCGCCATCCTCAAACATCGGTGTAACAATCGCGACAAGACTACCTTTCAACATAGGATCGACTTATAAAAAAACAATATTCTACCTGAAACTATCTATCACATGAATTATCGCTTAGCTTTCTTTTATCCACTCATGGAGACTTGGAAAATGTCAGAATGCTATTTACACAATCCACTCTAATCGTATCCTTAGCAGCAAAATTACCTTGTAACAGCTCTTTTGCGAGTGGATTCTCGATTTGCGACTGGATAGCACGTTTCAATGGGCGCGCACCGAACACCGGATCAAAGCCAGCCTGTGCAAGCTCCGCTAAGGCAGCATCAGTGACTTCGAGCTTGATTTCCATTTTTGCTAATCGCGCCTCCAGATTCCGTAATTGAATCTGGGCAATCGATTTAATATGCCTTTCATCCAGCGCATGAAATACAACCACCTCATCAATCCGGTTAATAAATTCAGGGCGAAAATACGTCTTGACTTCTCCCATCACTGCAAGCTTGATAACCTGATAATCATCTCCGCTCATTTGCTGAATCATTTGTGAACCCAAATTGGAAGTCATGACAATCACCGTGTTTTTAAAATCCACCGTACGCCCCTGCCCGTCTGTCATGCGACCATCATCAAGCACCTGCAGTAAAACATTAAATACGTCTGGATGGGCTTTTTCCACTTCATCGAGGAGAATCACCGAGTAAGGTTTTCTTCGCACCATTTCAGTAAGATAACCGCCTTCCTCATAACCGACATAGCCTGGAGGGGCACCTATTAAACGTGCCACCGAATGCTTTTCCATAAACTCCGACATATCGACACGAATCAAGTGCTCTTCAGAATCAAACAGGAATGCAGCCAACGCCTTGCATAATTCTGTTTTACCGACACCAGTGGGCCCCAGAAACAAAAAAGAGCCATAGGGTCGATTGGGATCAGACAATCCTGAGCGTGACCGGCGGATGGCGTCCGATACCAAGCGTGCCGCTTCATCTTGCCCCACCACCCGTTCGTGCAATTTTTGCTCCATTAACAACAGCTTCTCGCGTTCACCTTGCATCATCTTAGCAACGGGTATACCTGTTGCACGCGAAACCACTTCAGCAATTTCCTCAGCACCTACCTGAGTCCGGAACAATTTCGGCTTATTGGCATCCTTAACTTGAGCTGTAGCCTCGGCCTGCTGGATTTGCTCAGCAAGCTGTGCTTCCAGCCGAGGAATACGGCCATATTGCAATTCAGAGACCTTCTGCCAGTCTCCTTTACGTGTCGCGGCTTCCACTTCTTTTCTGAGCTTTTCTAATTCCTCCTTGATCTGTTGCGAGCCTTGCGCACGTGATTTCTCCGCTTTGAGAATTTCTTCAAGATCGGCATACTCCCGCTCAAGTTTCTTAATCTCTTCTTCCAGCAGCGCAAGGCGTCTTTGCGAGGCTTCATCTTTTTCTTTTTTCATCGCTTCACGTTCGATCTTGAGCTGAATCAGCCGGCGATCAAGCTTGTCCATTACTTCAGGTTTGGAATCCCGCTCCATGCGAATGCGTGCAGCCGCCTCATCAATCAAATCGATGGCTTTATCCGGTAGAAAACGATCGGTAATATACCGATGAGACAATTCTGCAGCTGCCACAATAGCGGGATCGGTAATGTCCACGCTATGATGGAGTTCATACCGCTCTTGCAAGCCGCGCAAGATGGCAATGGTCGCCTCAACCGATGGCTCATCAACCAGTACTTTCTGGAAACGGCGCTCCAATGCTGCATCCTTTTCGACATACTTGCGATATTCATCCAAGGTAGTCGCTCCGACACAATGCAGTTCTCCTCTGGCCAGCGCCGGTTTGAGCATATTGCCCGCATCCATGGCGCCTTCGGCCTTTCCCGCACCGACCATGGTATGCAGCTCATCAATGAATACGATGGTACGGCCCTCATCTTGAGCCAGTTCCTTGAGGACCGCTTTCAGCCGCTCTTCAAATTCACCCCGATATTTCGCACCAGCCAGCAATGCCGCCATATCGAGCGACAATACGCGCTTGTTCTTCAACGTATCAGGCACTTCCCCGTTAACGATGCGCTGAGCCAATCCTTCCACGATAGCAGTCTTACCCACTCCCGGCTCACCAATCAGCACCGGATTATTCTTGGTACGCCGCTGCAATACCTGAACGGTTCGCCGAATTTCATCATCCCTTCCGATCACGGGATCCAGCTTACCCATACGTGCGCGCTCAGTCAGATCAAGGGTATATTTTTTCAATGCTTCACGGCTGCCTTCCGCTTCTGCACTGGACACATTCTCACCACCCCGCACTGATTTGATCGCCTGCTCCAAAGCATTACGGTCAACGCCATGTTGCTTTAACAATTGCCCGGTCTCACCCTTATCTCCAAGCGCCGCAAGCAGGAACATTTCCGAGGCAATGAACTGATCGCCACGTTTTTGTGCTTCCTTATCAGTTAAATTGAGCAGATTGTTAAGATCGCGCGAGATATTAATTTCTCCGCCTGCCCCTTCAATTTTTGGCATACGTTCAATGCTTTTGGCCAGCGCCTCGCGCAATGGGCCAACATTAGCACCTGAACGTTGCAGCAATGAAGAGGTTCCGCCATCATCTTGTTGCAGTAGCGCAAGCAACAAATGCTGGGGTTCAATGTACGGATGATCCTTGCCCAGCGCCATGCTTTGTGCTTCGCCCAGTGCCTGCTGGAATTTTGTAGTCAGTTTATCGAGACGCATAAAAGCTCCTGATGAGAATGTGGATTGACCTTACTATATGGGAACAGGCCAAAATTTCAACCCTTGAGAACTTCTTTATTAAACTCCCTACGCACTTCAGGATAAGGATACAGCATATTCAAAGCAACGCTCTTTCCTGCGGTTTCTACGATCCGAACATGCTCACGCCGGAACTCACGGGCGTGCCTGAGCCCACAGGAATGCGCAATCATGCCAATTTCCTTATTGACATTCGTCGCATAGTTGGCGACGCGCAAGTATTTTTCCTCAACGACCAGGCCATGCTGCAATCTTGGATTATGCGTTGTCACACCTGTTGGGCAAGTATTCAGGTGGCAGCGCATCGCCTGAATACAACCCAACGAAAACATAAAACCGCGTGCTGAATTGACAAAATCTGCACCGGCGCATAATGCCCACGCACCATGCGCCGAGGTGACCAGTTTACCTGCTGCAATAACACGTATCCGTTTCTTCAAATCGGATTCAATGAGCGCATCCACCACGCGCGGCAAAGCCTCCGCAATCGGCAGACCCGCATGATCGACGAGGGTTTGGGGAGCGGCGCCGCTGCCGCCTTCTCCACCATCGATGGTCAGAAAATCAGGCGCGCACTCTAACCCGCGCCGATGGATGGTATCGCAAAGCTCATTGATGAAGCGCCAGCCGCCAATGGCCGTCTTGACACCTACCGGGCGTCCGGTTAAATCGCGGATATAGGCAATTTTATCGAGCAATTCATCGATGTTGCCAATATCATAATGGCGATTGGGGCTGATAGAATCCTGAAAAGCAGGAATACCGCGAATAGCCGCAATCTCTGGATGCACCTTGGGACCAAGCAGCACGCCCCCCTTGCCTGGCTTGGCACCCTGTGAAAGCTTGATTTCAAAGGCCTTGACGAATGACGCAACTTCCTTGGCACGCGCAGGAGAAAAATTACCGTTTTCGTCCCGGATGCCATATTTGGCGGTACCGATTTGCATGATCACATCACATCCGCCTTCCTTGTGATAGGGTGAAAGCCCACCCTCTCCGGTATTGAGCCAGCACCCAGCCTTGGCCGCACCCAGCGACAAAGCCCGCACCGCTGGCGCGGAAATGGCGCCATAGCTCATGCCACTGATATTGATGATCGACTTGGCTTCAAAAGGGTGCTGACAATAACCTTCACCTACCGATAGCGGAGGCGTTGGTAACTGATCTTCTTCCAGAATGGGAAAAGCCGCATTGACGAAAATGATCGCACCCGGTTCCCGCAAGTCATAAGTCGACCCAAAGCCGATAATCCCTCCCTTATTCTTGGCATTTTTATATACCCAAGACCGGGTAGCGCGATTGAAGGGCAATTCAGCTCGATCACCGGAAAACAAATATTGCCGGAAATATTTTCCCTGGATCTCGAAAAAATAGCGCAATCGTCCAATAATGGGATAGTTGCGCAATATCGTATGCTGTTTCTGAGTGATGTCGCGGATAAACAGCGTTACCACGGCGACTACGGTGATTAATCCCAGGATAGTGCCAATACTATAAATGATCAGATTTGTGACGTTCGACATGTTGAATTCAATTACCCTCCTAAAATAATCAGTTACACCCAGCAAGCAAATTTACCGAGAACATCATGAACTCATTCAGTTTGGATCATGAATTGAAGAATTCTATCCAGTTAACTGGATAGATAGCTTACCGAAGATTAAGCATCCCATGGTATGAGCAATATTGACAAAGATGACCCAATGGCGGCTTCGAAGGCCTCTTGTGTCTGCCGATGCCTTCAACAATCGTGACTGGGCGTATCCACGCCATGTTGTGAAATGACGTAAATGGATAGCACAATTCCGGTTCATCAGGTAGAGGGGCAAGCAATCTCCCTGCTCGCCGTCTGCAGCGCGAGCAGCTTCGGTTGGATGATAATGCCAGTTTGATACAGCGGCTTATGAGAGCCCAGGTAAAGCTTTACTCTCCAGTGGACAAGACAATTAACATGCGCAGAAACTCCATGATCTCGAAACGGAACACATCGTTATGATTCTTGATCAGTTGTTTATCAACCTTCACATTAAGGTAAGGATTGCGGATAACGGTCCGGTCCAAACTCACCAGTTCAGTGCTACCAAACGGCATTGTGCCTCCTGGCTGCTGCTGCAGCCAGATATTTCTGGCAGTGTGATAAGATGCCTCCCTTCCATTGCTGGCAGGAAGTAATTCATGGCTCTGCAGCGGTTCAAAGTGACCAACCGTCTGGCGGTCTGCTGCACCTTCGCTGTAGGTGAGCGGCCGCTCGCAGTCGTTGCGTTCGATCATGCCGTGGGTCTCGAAAAAGGTTGAGAAGACCCGACCGACAGGAAAGAGATATTTAGTGGCATAATCAGACTCGGAAGTCAGTATCACCAGACGTGGAGGCTGATCCTGGAAATAGCTGCATCGTGCCTGGGCTAAATCGTAGAGGGGTGCGTACTTAAGGGCCTCGAAAGCGGGATTGAGCAGGACCACGAGATCCCCGAATCCTTTTGCGGCACCGACATAGTTTTTATCGCTGAGACTGTCGACAAAACGGTTGGCAAGAATCTGGGCGGTAGCGCTATAGACCGCCGCGCCGCCAAAACTATGACCCACCACTACCAGACGGCTTTTCACTGGCGGTTCCTGGGTGTTTTTGACATTGCTGATCTCCTCCAGCCGTAATAGCAGCTCGGTCATGCCAAGATACCCCACCTCATGCGCCGTATTCTTGCGTTCCCAGAAAGTTATTTTGTTCAACAATGGCACGCCAATCGATTCCCCGCGCCAGCCGACATAGATCCCCACCACCTTGCGAGGTGTTTTATGCAGGTGCAGGCCACTTTCAACCTGACTCAGCTCTGCCAGACTGGCCTTGAAACTCTCCACATTAGCATCACCCTGCTTGGCACTGTGATGCCAGCCATGAACAAAAACATTGATCAGCAAACTCTGGCTGGCCGCCATGGCGTAAAGCTCATTGAGCAGTGCCTGCATTTGCGCCCGGTTACGGAGTTGCCCTTGATCATCCATCTCGACAAAACCAAGCAAATATTCCTGATCTGTCGCCATGTTGTGATACTGAATGGCATGAGATTCACACGACTCCTGCGGTGTCACCACACAACTACTGAATTTGCTGCGATAGATGTCATTGGAGGTGCAAGCAGATAACAGCATGGCCAATAGCGCCACCCGGAGTATTTTTTGAGTTGCAGTATTCATCTGTGAATCCTCCTCTTTTTAATTTTGTCAACCAGCAGTCTGTCATCCCGGTGCGCTCTGCAGGAATATGCTGAAAGAGTGAAGGTAGAGGAACAACAAACACTTTCTCTATTACGCTGTGATGCTTTAATAGATTATCGAAATACGCTGGTTAAAAAAATACGTGCAAACACGTAAGAGCAATCTTTATTGACAAGCAATCAGAGAATTCTTTTTTGATTCAAACTACGCCAATATATCAAAGATCTGGATGCATGCTTGCCTTGCAGAAGAAAAACACCCGGGAGGTCAGGTCACTTTGCTCTGACCCAGAGATATTCCCAAGGTCAAAAATCATGTAAGACTAGCCGGCAGGCACAGCTTGTCCAGGATATCTTCGCAAGCGAGCATGCCCTCAAATGTAACTTTCTTCACGCCATAAGCAATTTCCGGATGCCCAGCAAGCTGAGCTGATTTTTTAATCAACAAGGCAAAAACTCAAGATCAAGCAGCTTACAGGGCTCCGCAAAAATGCTGTGATGATACAAGATACAAATTCAGGACATTTTATGGCTATGCTGAATTGAAGATAGCAAAGAGCTGGTCTTTATCAACTTTCAAATCAAGCTTGGGCACTCAATTCATTACTCTTTAGCAACCGCTAATTCTGCCCGAATGCGATGTAGTTTAGGATCATCCGGTAAGACGTGCTCAGCCCTTTGCAGATACAGTCTGGCTTCATCGAGCCTGCCTTCAACTCTTGCCTTGGCGATAAATTGGACATAGCGATCAACTATTCTCTGCAACCCGGAAAGCGCATCCGCATTGTCCGGATCAATGGCAAGCACCTCCTGGTAGTATTTAAAGGCATTGTCTCTTTGCGGCGTGGTGAAACGCACGGCCCGCATGGCTTTCTCGGCAGCCGCTAAGTGCGATTTGATCAGTACCTCGTCAAATGTTTTATCTGACACATTCTGATGCTTAGGCTGAAGCAGCGGAGAATCAGTTGCGGCTAACTGCTGGTCTTTATTGGATTCCAGGTCAGTTGTTATCGTGACATCTTCTGGCGCTGGTTCGGAAACCGGCGCGCTTGCTGGAGAAGGCATGCTTTCCGATATCTGATCACTTTCTGGCTGGCTTGATTGGGTAATGGCCGAAGCCATGGATGAGTCCTCCGGTGCCTCTGGCATCGCGAGGATTTCCTCAGTGCGATCCTCAGATGGATACTGCGCGGCGGCTGTACTCGATTGATCATCCAATGATTCTGGATTTTTTTCACCATACCATACGCCAACAGCAACCAAGGCAATGATCCCAGCCATGATACCGACCCCTATGGAGGATTTGTCTATCGAACCATGCTTGGCGTCAGCCGTGGCTTTTTGCTGAGAAATAATAGTGTTGCTTTGCTCTTGAGTTGCAGCATTCATCTGTAAATCCTCCTCTTTTTAATTTTGTCAACTATCAGTCTGTCATTCCGATGCGCTCTGCAGGCATATTCTGAGAGAATAAAGGTAGAGGAACAACAAACACTTTCTCTATTACGCTGTGATGCTTTAATAGATTATCGAAATACGCTGGTTAAAAAAATACGTGCAAACACGTAAGAGCAATCTTTATTGACAAGCAATCAGAGAATTCTTTTTTGATTCAAACTACGCCAATATATCAAAGATCTGGATGCATGCTTGCCTTGCAGAAGAAAAACACCCGGGAGGTCAGGTCACTTTGCTCTGACCCAGAGATATTCCCAAGGTCAAAAATCATGTAAGACTAGCCGGCAGGCACAGCTTGTCCAGGATATCTTCGCAAGCGAGCATGCCCTCAAATGTAACTTTCTTCACGCCATAAGCAATTTCCGGATGCCCAGCAAGCTGAGCTGATTTTTTAATCAACAAGGCAAAAACTCAAGATCAAGCAGCTTACAGGGCTCCGCAAAAATGCTGTGATGATACAAGATACAAATTCAGGACATTTTATGGCTATGCTGAATTGAAGATAGCAAAGAGCTGGTCTTTATCAACTTTCAAATCAAGCTTGGGCACTCAATTCATTACTCTTTAGCAACCGCTAATTCTGCCCGAATGCGATGTAGTTTAGGATCATCCGGTAAGACGTGCTCAGCCCTTTGCAGATACAGTCTGGCTTCATCGAGCCTGCCTTCAACTCTTGCCTTGGCGATAAATTGGACATAGCGATCAACTATTCTCTGCAACCCGGAAAGCGCATCCGCATTGTCCGGATCAATGGCAAGCACCTCCTGGTAGTATTTAAAGGCATTGTCTCTTTGCGGCGTGGTGAAACGCACGGCCCGCATGGCTTTCTCGGCAGCCGCTAAGTGCGATTTGATCAGTACCTCGTCAAATGTTTTATCTGACACATTCTGATGCTTAGGCTGAAGCAGCGGAGAATCAGTTGCGGCTAACTGCTGGTCTTTATTGGATTCCAGGTCAGTTGTTATCGTGACATCTTCTGGCGCTGGTTCGGAAACCGGCGCGCTTGCTGGAGAAGGCATGCTTTCCGATATCTGATCACTTTCTGGCTGGCTTGATTGGGTAATGGCCGAAGCCATGGATGAGTCCTCCGGTGCCTCTGGCATCGCGAGGATTTCCTCAGTGCGATCCTCAGATGGATACTGCGCGGCGGCTGTACTCGATTGATCATCCAATGATTCTGGATTTTTTTCACCATACCATACGCCAACAGCAACCAAGGCAATGATCCCAGCCATGATACCGACCCCTATGGAGGATTTGTCTATCGAACCATGCTTGGCGTCAGCCGTGGCTTTTTGCTGAGAAATAATAGCGCTGCCTTGCTCTTCGGCATGCTCTGGTTTGAACAGCGCCAGAATCTCCGCCGCAGACTGCGGTCGATCGTTAAAGTCAGGCCGCAGCATCCAATTGATCGCTTGCAACCATTCCGCGGTATAGGGTGCGCTCGCAGAGTCGGTAGGTGGTAAAGCCATTAGATCAGGCTCACCGCTGTCTAATGCCATGATTCGGTTTTGAGCGGTATCGGGTTGGCGATGCGTCATACAATAGTACATCGTTGCACCCAACGCATAAAAATCGGCGGCGGGGCTGGATGGATTAGCCTGTTCATATTGTTCTACGGGTGCATAGCCAGTGGCCAATTCGTCAGCAAGTTGGGAAGTACGTGCAGCAATCGCCAGGCGTGCCGCAGCAAAATGAGTCAGCAATGGCTCGCCATTCTTGCTCAAAAGGATGGCTGCCGGCTGAATACCGCCATGCACTATTTTGCATTCATGGATTTTCTGCAGCGCATTCAGGATCGACACCAGAATGAATCTTAATTCTGTTTCAGTCAGTGAAGCAGGAGGCTGGACTATCCTGGCAAGCGACGCACCTTCCAGGTGAGCCATAATGAGGTAGGCTGTTCCATTAAGCCGCAACACATTCTCAGCAACGGCTATATTGGGATGTTCGATTTGTGTGAGGCGCTCAGCCTGATCCAAAAATACCTTTAACCCATACTCAAAATTATCTTTATCATCTGGAGATTTCGGTTCGACACCAGGGCCATCACTTACACGCATGGCTAAATCATGAGGAAAATACTCCTGGATATCGACCCGCTCCTTAAGATGATGATTCCAGGCTTGATAGGTGATATCGAATGCGCCAATTTTTAAGATATCCTGAATTTCATAGACACCAAGTTGCGTGCCTTTCGGCAGAATTTGACCATGTGTGTGCGTCATGATATGTATTACCCCTTTCTCTGATCTCATTTAACGGATTGCTGAAAAGCTACGGCAGTTGGCCTTCTGTGCTATTACACGGCATTCGCTCTCCTTGCCTATCTTACTTGATATACCACGGTTACTGTACTCCAAGCGCCTTGCATCTGGTCATCTATCAAAGTTCTTGGTTTTGGAACTTATCATGAAGTATTCTTTGGAGTATCGGCAAATTACACCCATTGGCCAGCAAAAGTCGTTCTTTGAATTTGGATTCACGATTCTCCCTATACACTCTGCCTCTTCTAACTACTTCGACCGCCTAGCCGTTATCTGTAGCATTCTATGAAAATTCTTATTTACAATGAGCTCAACCCTAAAACTATTCCGGGTTTCGCCAAGTTACAACAATACCTGGAAGATGATAACTTCAAATCGGCTGATGTTAAAAAGGTCGGCGATAATTTATATCGGGCCAAGCTTAATCAGCGTGATCGGTTGTTGTTCTCGGTTTATCGTTACCAGGAAGAAAATTATGCGCTGATTCTGGAATTTATCAAAAATCATGCTTACCAGGATTCGCGTTTTCTACGTCAGGTCAGCAGTATTGATGAAGATAAAATTCCACTCATACTCAAACCTGATGAAATCAGCGAAAAACAGCTGGTTTATCTGAATCCCAACCATACCTCATTTAATCTGCTGGACAAAATCATCTCATTTGATGACCGCCAACAGTCAATTTATGATTTGCAGCCACCGCTCATTGTGATTGGTTCGGCTGGCAGCGGCAAGACTGCGCTGACGCTGGAAAAAATGAAACAGGCGGTAGGCGATGTATTGTATGTGACGCAGTCAGCCTATCTGGTCAAGCATTCGCGCGATTTGTATTATGCGCACCATTACGATAATCCCGATCAGCAGATTGATTTTTTATCGTTCCAAGAGTTTCTCGAGAGTATACGCGTACCGGAAGGCAAACCTGTCACCTTTCAGGCCTTTCAGCAGTGGTTTAGCCGCTATCGTCAAGGCCCGTTGAAAGATGCGCATAAATTGTTCGAGGAATTCCGTGGCGTCATCACTGGGCCTGCCACCGATAAAAGCTGGCTTAGCCGTACAGATTATCTGAATCTGGGTGTGAAAGAATCGATCTTTCTGGCTGAAGAACGCGAACTGGTGTATGACGTATTTGAAAAATACCTCGCCTTTCTCCAGAAAGAACACCTTTATGACAGCAATATCGTCAGTCATCAGTACCTGCAACACTCCCAGCCGCGCTACGATTTTGTCGTAGTCGATGAAGTGCAAGATTTAACCAATATACAGCTCTACCTGATCATCAAATCGCTCCGTCAAACACAGGATTTTATCCTGTGCGGTGACTCCAACCAGATTGTTCATCCCAATTTCTTTTCCTGGTCGAAAGTAAAAAGCCTGTTTTACCGGCAGGATGATCTCCAGACCTCCGACGAATTGATCCGAATCCTGAACACTAACTACCGCAATTCACCGCAAGTTACTGATATCGCCAACAAGATTCTTAAAATCAAAAATCAGCGCTTTGGCTCCATCGATAAGGAAAGCCACTATCTGGTGGAAAGCAACGGTCACAACCAGGGTGAAGTGCTGTTTTTGCAGGACACGGCCTCGGTGCGCCAGGAACTGGACAGCAAAACCAGAGCTTCTACGCGGTTCGCCATAATCGTCATGACAGTCGAGCAGAAGCCGGTTGCACAACAGCATTTCAGTACCCCGTTGGTATTTACCATCCAGGAAGCCAAGGGGCTGGAATATGAAAACATCATCCTCTATAACTTCCTGAGTCAGGAAGAAAGCCGCTACCGTGAAATCAGCAAGGGCGTCAGCCCGGCTGATCTGGATCAGGACATTAAATACGCCCGCGCCAGAGACAAAACCGACAAATCACTGGAAATCTACAAGTTTTATATCAATGCGCTATATGTCGCGCTGACCAGGGCGGTTAAAAACCTGTACTGGATTGAAAGCAGTCCCAAGCAGCCGTTGCTGGATTTACTGGGGTTGCGCGACGCCCAGGAAAGCCTGCAACTTGCCAGCCAGCAATCCAGTCTGGACGCCTGGCGCCTGGAAGCGCATAAACTCGAACTGCAAGGCAAACAGGAACAGGCCGAGCGCATACGCAATGAAATTCTCAAACAAAAAACACCGGACTGGCAGGTTATCACCGAAGCAATGCTGGTCAATCTAAAACAACAAGCCTTTGACCATGCCGACAAAAACGCCAGGATGCTGTTGCTCGAGTACGGCCTGGTCTATGAAGACCGGGACATTATAGATGGCTTGCAGAAAGCCGAGTTCAAAGCCGCGCAACACCCGGAAAAAAGCTTGCAGATGCTGCAACAAAAGCATTACAGCGCCTACGGCTTTAAAAAACCTGATGCTGTGCTCAAACATGTCGATCTATATGGTCCGGATTTTCGCAATATTTTTAATCAAACGCCGTTAATGGTCGCCGCCTGGATGGGCAATACTGAAGTAATCAAATCGTTGGTTGAGCTGGGCGCCAATACTGAAAAAATCGACAGTAACGGCCTAACCGCGTTTCAAATCGCGCTGGCGCAAACGGCTCGCAGCGAAAGCTACGCCAAAAAGAAATTAGCCGATATCTATGAGCAACTCGAACCCACCAGCATGAGCATTCAGGTCGACGGCCATTTGATCAAACTCGACCAGCACACGATGGAGTTCTTCATGCTCAATCTGATGATCGCCCTGTCTTGTCGCGTAATGTCGAAAAAAACGTTTTACCGACCTGCCGGTTTCTCCAGCCAGGATATTATCGATGCAGTGCAGCACATTCCCTACAGTATTTTGCCTGAACGGCGCAAACAACGGGCTTATCTGTCCAGCATTCTGGCGAAGAACGAAATTAACAAGGACGACCGCTACAACCGTAAATTGTTTTACCGCGTCATGCGTGGGACTTATGTTTTCAATCCTGACCTGGCGCTCAAAGTGAAAGGAGAATGGATCAATATTTATGATTTATTGGCTATAGAAAAACCGGTACTGCAATAACTAAAACCTATCGCGCCTTATCTTCAAACTCGCCTGAGGTGAGACAAAAAATGAAGTACATTGCACCGGTATTTTTAATTCGGCGCAATAATGATTGCGCCCTACGCTTGTTTTAGAAGATTGATATCATTCCTCCTTTTTCGATTACAGCGGGGTTAAGAAAGATATGCCATTCGCACCTACTGCGGAGCCGTTTTGGAGACGTTGTGCAAACTGGCTCCCTCGCGTCTCGCTCTCATCGCCGAACACTCGCGCCACTCTCCCCTTATGGAAGCTCGACAGCTGCTTACCAAACGGGATGACGCAATCTCCCTGGTCACCATACAGCTCTCTATGCAGCTTTGGCAGCTCGTGCCAGGGAGCTGTAGGCTTTGCATGATGGGCGTTATGGTAACCGAAGTTGAGCGTAAGAAGATTTAGCCACGGATGGTTGACTGAGATCAGGTTGCTGAATGTATGAGATTCTTCATAATCCCGATCGCCCCTGTGCTTTACCAGGTCGAAGTGATGATCGGTTGCCAGCATCAGGCCATAATTATGCTGAAGCGCATCCATGAAGCGCAAAATCGTTAAGAAAATGGTATAGGCGATGACATAGCATATGTAGGCCATTGGCGAATAGAGGAACACTGCGAGAAGCAAGCTGAACCTGATCATGATTATCACGGTGACTCGCAACCGCTGGTCCTTTTGGTCCTTAAAAAGGAACGGCGCAAGCATGAGTACTCCATGCATGAGGAATTCTACGACGGGTACATACAACCACTCCAATGCCTGCACAATTTTGCGTTGAATTGGAGCGCGCGCGAGATAACCTCTGTAGTCGAGCGTTATGACATCGGCGTTATTCACGTGGTGCTGCATGTGATTAGCGCGCAAATCCTCGTAAGTTCCGTAGCAGCCACCGGTAAGCCAATTTAACGCCTTTCCCAGCATGGCATTATGACGCGGCGATTTGAACAGGGTATTGTGCCCGCAATCGTGGATCATATAAGCGGCAATCACCATGCCGTGAGCCATCGCGAGTGTGCCAATAATCATAAAGACTGGGTTCAGGGATAGAATAAGTGCTGCTCCACCAAAATAAGCCAATTGACAATAAAGCAGAACCGAAATGGCTGGACGCAAGCTGCCCTTGTAACGAAGCCAGATTTTCTCTATTTTATGAATCATGGTCGACAGCCTCCTTTTTAGCTAATTCTTGAATTACAGAAACACCCATACGGAAGCAATTATGCATGCAAATTTACATGCAATCAAGCGATAGAATCATACCGAACTAACAGGAGTGGATTCCGAAAATGCAAACAAAAATCAAAATCCCGGCCAAACCCAAGAAATACCCAAACACCAGGCGCCGTCAGTTCATTCAGCTAATTAACTGCACGGACCACTATTGGATGGAAGTTCTGGGAGATGAACTCTTCCACGACCTGAACTACTATGATCTCTTCACACAAATGTGGCTGAGGCACCATGATACTTTTTACAAGTCCGAGCTGCATCGGCTCATGCCACACATTAGTCAGCGCACCGCTGTCAAATATATTCAGATTGCCATCGATCACGGCTTCCTCGTCGAGCATCCGGACCCGGAAGATCTGCGTTCAAAGCGGATCACGATGTCTGCCGATCTCAAGCGAAAAATCGAGCTTTTCCTGGATTACTCCATTTCAGTGTTCGAGACATTTTCTTTGCCGGATTCTCAGCCCTCCTCTTCATAACAAAATACTGTATTTCGCCAAGCTCAGAGGGCTGCTGACCTTGGTTATTGAACTTTAACTCTGCACCAGACCAACATATCAACAACGCCATTCACCACGAATGCACGAATACCACAGAAAGCACAGAAAGGGTCTAGGTCCAG
>CAZKPL010000053.1:0-11247 GCA_964554625.1 uncultured Nitrosomonas sp.
CCAATTAAGATATTCTCTCTTAACTGGAGTGTCCGGGTCTATTGGACCACATCATTGAGCACAAATGGGCACAAGTCAAAGCAATCAGAAAACAACAAAACCAAACCGTTGAGCAGCGCTTTAAAATTGAATCATCTTATATGACGTAGGCTATATCGGCTTAGAAGTCATTGATGCAGGATATAAAATTTGTTTCAACACCGCATTAGGATTGATTAAGGCATTGGAACTTGCTGAGCTCAAGGGTGAATTAAAAAAGAAAATCAATCAACCGATCAAGTTCGATGTCCTGATCATTGATGAATCAAGTTATCTGCTCATGAATAAACACGGCATGCACAACCTGTTTCAATTGGTCAATGCGCTCTATATGAATATCGTTCCATCATCCTGACGACTAATAAGGAGTTTACCAACTGGAATGAATTTTTTATCGATGACAACATCGCCGTACCTATCGTTGATCGGCTCATCCATCATTCTCGTATCTTCATGTTTTAATGGCCTCAATTCTGTTGGCTATTGACATCCGTGTAGTGCTCGACAACCTCAACACACAAGATGGCTTTCCTATACGAAGCTTTTCCTGCCGAACGAGCGCGCGAGATGGCGCGGAAATTGGAATTCCACTATACACCGAAGCACGGCAGTTGGTTGAACATCTGTGAAATCGAACTGGCTGTACTGTCGAATACGTGCCTGTCGCGACGGATATCGGACAAAGATCGCCTGTGCCGCGAGGTCGAGGCCAATGTTCAGGCACGCAATGCGAAAGCCATGCCGGTCAAATGGCGTTTTACCACGCAAGACGCACGACGTATATCCATCGCACATGAAATTTCGGCACTCAGGTGCTATCCATGATTTGGAAATTATCAGTTAATAGTGTGCGTAATTCTGCTTTGTAATGATCCGATGCTGTGAAGAAAGCTTCTTTCGCTGTAGGAGATGCCCAGGTTTGTTCAACATAATGCGCGATAATGCGCGATTTCTTTGGCAGTCAAATACAGATTTTCGTGCAGATGTTGATCCAATGCTTGTTTCTGCAGTTCATACAGAAAAGACTCGCTACCGCCAACCTCAAACTTGACCAATCTTTTCCTAACAGGTAGACGGTTTTTAGCCAGTCAGCATAACGCTTGTCTGAGATTTGACGGTACGCTGATTCTAATCGGCAATTTCTTGGGCAGTGAACTGGTAACGTGAGGACATATCAAAATTCTAATATATTCACAACTATGCCGCACTAACTTAAGCCAATTTTTGATTCACGAGAAGTATAAATTAGCTTGCCTTTATCCTTGTGTTTCAGCATGACTAACTACTGGCAAATAAATGAATGTGTGATGAAAACAACTTCAATTGGTGTGAATGAATTATCCCATCGACTCTGTTGATTGTTGTTCTTGGAATACAAGTGGCAATTCTCCCTGAGATAAGATATTGGTTCCTTGCGGGGAATGGATGGTGGTTAGCTTGGTGACGCGTATTCCTAGTAATCGCAGCTTTTTTTCCAGTGGCACACGCCGTAAACATTCTCTCGCAGCATGGCGTATTGATGAGTGATCAGCAGTGAATGCAGTCAAGGTAATATCTCGTGTGATAGTATGGAAATCCTCAAAGCGCAGTTTGATGCCAATAGTGCGTCCGAGGTAGCCTTTGCGTTGAAGATCCTCTGCGATCCGTATACACAGGGTAGTGAGTATTTCTGATAAAGCGGTGCGATCATGACGTGGATGAAGGTTGCGCTCGAAGGTGGTTTCCCGGCTGATCGATTTGGGCTCGGAGCTAGTGATGACTGGGCGATCATCAATTCCATGAGAAGCTTCGTATAACCAAGTTGAGTAGCTGCGACCAAAGTGGGTCTGAAGGAAGCCCAGCTCGACCTGTGCCAGATTACCAATCGTTGAAATGCCAAGCGATGTCAGTTTCTTTTCTGTTTTTGGGCCAATCCCATTTATTTTGCGCACTGGTAATGGCCAAATTCGACTTGGAATCTCGGACATACCAAGAATGGTGATGCCATTGGGTTTCTCAAGGCTTGAGCAAATTTTGGACAGTAGTTTGTTTGGTGTAATACCAATGGAACAGGTGAGGCCGGTAGCGTCAAATACCGCTTGTTTGATCCGTTTTGCAAGCATCAGGTTGTCGTCTGGCAGGCCACTTAGATCAATATAAACTTCATCGATGCCAGAGTCTTCGATTTGTGAAGTAATACTTGCCACAGCGGCTTTGAACAGTCGCGAATAACGATGGTATGCATCAAAATCACCTGGTAGCAGAATAGCATCAGGGGCAAGCTGCGCTGCTTTCATCACGCTCATAGCAGAGAAGATACCAGCCGCCCGGGCTTCATAAGTAGCTGTCGTAATTACACCACGACCGATATATTCACGCAATCGTGAAAAGCGGAGACTTCCATCTGCCTGTCTCGTTGGTTTATGGTCAGATCTCCCGCCAATCACGACGGGCAAGCCACGTAATTGCGGGTAACGGAGAAGTTCGACTGATGCATAGAAGGCGTCCATATCAAGATGGGCGATACGACGTGATAAGATGCTCATTGTTTACAAACTATTATATTAGTTCTTAACTGTTGTTAGCTTGATAATCAGTATTTGAAAATAAATTGCATCTTACGTCAGCCCATGATTGGGTGTAAATTCTGAATTAAAGAAGGTAGAGAGGTTGTTGGGGAGGGCTAGAAACATGTCTTGTCTTGTTAAGATAGAATGTCTTTTTCCGGATCTTTTTTGAATGAAATACTAATGACAAAGGATACCAGCAAACTTGATAAAGTAATACTGCAAGCACGTCTTAATGCGGAAAAACGTGCGAAGGGTTATCGAGAGCAGGCACTTAAGCTCTTTCCATGGATTTGTGGTCGTTGCGCACGTGTTTTCGATCATGAAACTGTTCAATTGCTAGAAGTTCATCACAAGAATCATAATCATGACGATAATCCTGGCGACGGCAGTAATTGGGAATTACTATGTACTTATTGTCATGAGAATGAGCACACCAAAGTAAGAAATTCGGTAGGGCGGGCCGACCGTGGTAATGTTATGGTGAATGCTACTTTTAACCCTTTTGCTGATCTCAAAGAAAAACTAAAAAATAGAACTTGAGTTGTGATTGTTGGGATACCTATAGCTTATGCCGTAGTGAGTACCAGTGTTAAGGATGGGTAATATCAGATCATATTGAAACTAATGCAACTTCATATAGCCAAAATGGTTTCCCCGCAAATGCCGTCAGGCTGTCATCTTGAACCTTGAGGTTCAAGGTGGTTGCTTACCGTATTGCATCAGGTACCTCTTTTTTAAGAAGCGCACAACAGCATTACTTTGGTCCACAACCATATACTAGGAATTGGTTCAAAGAGTATGAGCCTTAACAAACACCGCAGGGAAAATTTTTATTTGCTTTTTGAGCGGTAACATTCAAAAAGCCAATTTACTTAATAAATTCTTCTGTTAATTTTTTCTTTCTGGCAATATCCTATTCATCTTGTATTCTGTAATCTTAATTCTACGCTTAAACTCATTCATGTCAAAATTTTTAATTGAGCACATGGTAAATAATGCTTGAACGATATGAAGTACTGCCATGATCACAATTTGCTGAGCTTCAATTCTTGATAAACTAAGGTTTGCTGATGTTTTGAGATAGGTGTTTAATAAATAAAAATAATAATATTGAGGTTCTTACACCAAATAAGAAATAAGATGAATCTGCGATGTTCCGATTGATGCTCAAAGATGAGTTCTGGTCGAAGCTAGAGAAGACTCTCTTTGAAGAAGCGATTTATAATTCTAATTGGGGTTACAAAGTGAATTAATTATCCAATCCCATCCGGCGATTGATTTCACTACATTCGTAGTTTCCTCCATATGTCGAAGTGCATCAACTAAATGAGATTGGAGCGCGCCGATGCTGTCAAATACACGGTTATGAAAGTTTTTTCGCGCAACTCCTCCCACAGATGCCCGACTGGATTGAGTCCAAGTGAATAAGGTGGTAGTAGCAGCAAGCGAAGATTCTCAGCTAACGTCAGCGAATGGCTGCGATGCCAGTCAGCACCGTTCCTCACCGTAACGATATTCTTATTGGGGTAGCGCCTGGCGATTTCATCAAAAAAGATTTGCATGCACTCAGTGTTGACATTAGGTATACCCGTCGTACATGAAATTTCGGTACTCAAGTGCTACCGATGATCTGGAAATTATCAGTTAATAGTGTGCGTAATTCTGCTTTGTAATGATCCGATGCTGTGAAAAAAGCTTCGCAAGTGCTTTTGAAAAGTAAGAAAGTTTCATAGTAGTGACCATACAGGGTTTTTTCTTGAAAAACTTCAAATAACGTTCAATCAAGTTTAGATTGGGTGCGTATGGCGGCAAAAATACGAGTTTTATTTTTGAGTCGTTGAGATAGTCATTAATCAGTTGGGATCGATAATAACGCGCATTGTCACAAATAATGTTAATGTAAATCCATGCTGCTGTTGGATGGTGTGCCTCGATTTGCTGAAACAATTGGATAGTCGATTGCGCATTGATAGTGTCATCATAGCGTACGATGGCCTGCAGGCTGGCTGTATTGATCGCACCGTTAATATTCAAGCGCTGCCGACCGGTATTGCTCTGAATTTCGCGATCCTGGCCGCGTTTGATCCATCCGTAACCGGCTACCGGATTATGATGGGGATGAGTGGCATCCATGAAATATACCCTTCGCACTTCAAATTTCGGCGCTCACACCACTCCAAATTAAGCGATGGCTTGAAGAAAAAAATCCTAAAAATCGATGTTTGAAGTGAGAAAAGTTTATTCGTGTAACCGATTAATAAAGATGGCGCTATGAAAGAGACCAAAAAAAGGGTAAAAGAGTCATTTTGATCAATAAAACCTGGAATCAAACCATGATTATCGGATTACCTAAGGAAATTAAGGATAATGAGCATCGTGTCGGGATGTCACCCGGCGTTGTCCATACCCTAGTAGGGCATGGACATCGGGTTCGAGTACAAGCTGGAGCAGGGCAGGGAAGTTTTTTTACTGATGAGGATTATCAATCAGCTGGCGCTGATATAGTCTCTAATGCTGAGGATGCTTGGTCGGCACAACTAGTGATCAAGGTTAAAGAGCCAACTACGCAAGAGTATCGTTATTTGCGTCAAGACTTGATTCTTTTCACTTACCTTCATCTGGCTTCGAACAAAGTGCTGACTGATGCGCTTTTGGCTGCTGGAACGACAGGTATCGCTTATGAAACTGTACAAACAGAATCAGGTGAGTTGCCACTGTTAGCACCAATGAGCGAGGTGGCCGGAAGAATGGCAGTTCAAATAGGCGCTACTTATTTACTAAAAACTTTAGGTGGTCGGGGAGTCTTGATGGGAGGCGTTCCTGGGGTTGCGCCTGCTAATGTTGTAATTTTGGGAGCAGGCATTGTAGGTGCTAACGCTGCCAGGGTAGCAGTTGGCATGGGCGCTCAAGTAACAGTGCTGGATATAAATCATATGCGATTGAAATATTTGGATGATATCTTCCGAGGTCAATTATTGACGCGTATGAGTGATAGACTCAATATCAAAGAACTCGTTTATCAAGCTGATCTTGTCATTGGCGCGGTGCTAATCCCGGGGGGACGCACACCTTGGCTGATTACTAAGGATATGTTGCCATATATGCGCCGAGGCGCGGTCATCGTTGATGTGGCGGTCGATCAGGGTGGGTGTGTTGAAACCACACGCCCTACAATACACAGCCACCCGGTTTATGAAGTTGATGGCGTATTGCATTATTGTGTTACCAATATGCCGGGGGCTGTTCCGCGTACGAGCACCTTTGCATTGAATAACCAAACGGCTACGTATGTGGTGCGTCTGGCAAATGAAGGTTTAGATGCTGTGCGTGACGATTGTGCCTTGCAACACGGTCTCAATGTGCATCGTGGTTTTGTAACACATTCAGCAGTGGCCGAAGCATTTGGACTGGAATATACAGCACCATTACAGGCAATTAATAATATCGCTTGTTAATTAGGGTATGTATTACTTTTTGAAGTGAGGTATAACTAATAATTATTCTTATTCATAGTATAATTACTCTTAATTTTGTAAGATTCTGGATTTTATTTCCTGATATTCTCACATTTCATACTTAAATAAATGCGTAAACTACTTTCTATCAAACGCTTTTTTACGATCACATGCTGTTTTTTCCCTTTTCTGGTTGCTAATGTAGCACAGGCAGAGCAGGTTGTAGTGTACTCAGCACGAATTGAGCAGCTTATCAAACCGATGTTTGATGCTTTTACCAGTGAAACTGGTATTCAAGTTAAATTTACGACGGACAAGGAAGGCGCTCTTTTAGCGAGACTCAAAGCCGAAGGGAGAAAAACACCGGCTGATGTCCTCATTACTACTGATGCAGGGAATCTATGGGAAGCTGCCCGAGAAGGACTGTTAAAATCTGTTTCTTCCCCCATACTGGAGTCCAATATTCCTGCTTATTTACGAGATCCACAGGGACAATGGTTTGGTCTTTCGGTACGGGCTCGCACTATCGTTTACAACACGCAAAAGGTAAAATCCTCTGATCTTTCGACTTATGAGGATCTAGCTGATCCAAAATGGAAAGGTAGATTATGCTTGCGCACCTCAAAGAAAGTTTATAATCAATCGCTTGTTGCTATGATGATCGCCGAGCATGGTGAAGTTGAAACTGAGAATATTGTAAGGGGCTGGGTTGCCAATCTTGCAACTGATCCTCTGCCTGATGATACGAGATCTTTGGAATTTGTAGCAGCAGGGCGATGTGACGTAACTCTGGTGAATACTTATTATTATGGCAGATTGATGGAAAGTAATCCTTCGCTACCTTTAGCAATTTTTTGGCCGAATCAGGATAATAGTGGTGTACATGTTAATATTTCCGGGGCTGGAATTACTCAATTTAGTAAAAATGAGCGTCCAGCCATCAAATTGCTGGAGTTTTTATCTTCAGAGAAAGCGCAAAATTTGTTTGCTGATGTCAATATGGAATATCCAGTAAATCCTCGGATTAAGCCTAGCCAAGTCGTTTCCGCTTGGGGAGAGTTCAAGCAAAATCCAATGAATATTGTCAAAGCTGGGGAATTACAGACAAAAGCAGTAAAGTTAATGGATCGGGCTGGTTATCGATAAATTAGTGGACGCATGTGAATAATGAAAAGTATGTTGTAGTAGAAGAAAAAAATACAGATATTAACCGTCCTATTTTTTTCTTGAAGCGCAAGAAAAGCATATGGCGGTTAATTCCGTTTTTTGTTGCAGCACTGATATTTATTCCGATTGCTGTCATTTTATCTTCTTTTTTTATGCCAGCAAATGAAGTCTGGCAGCATCTTGTTGAAACTACGCTCTCTGGCTTATTAATCAATACGTTTTGGCTCTCGGTTGGGGTTGTTGCCGGGACGTCATTATTGGGCGTCAGCCTTGCATGGTTTACCGCAGTATATGAATTTCCAGGTAGCAGGTTTTTTTCTTGGGCGTTATTACTGCCATTAGCTATTCCTGCTTATGTGACCGCCTTTGTCGTGCTTGGTTTATTTGATTATACTGGTCCAGTTCAAACCAGCCTGCGTAGTTGGTTCGGATCAGAGTTGGCCTGGTTTCCAGATTTGTATGGAAGAGGAGGTGTGATAGTTGTCATGACTCTGGCTTTCTATCCTTATGTGTATCTAATGGCACGCAACGCCTTTCTAACGCAAGGAAAGCGCTTGCTGGAAGTAGCCCAATCACTGGGTCTTAGTCGTCAACAAGGATTCTTCAAAGTGGCACTGCCTATGGCACGCCCATGGATTGCGGGCGGTATCATGCTAACACTCATGGAAACTCTTGCAGATTTTGGTACAGTCGCTATGTTTAACTACGATACATTTACCACGGCAATCTATAAAGCGTGGTTTGGCATGTTTTCCTTACCTGCTGCTTCTCAGCTTGCATCGTTATTGATCATCATTGTCTTTGTGCTCATTATTATTGAACAACAATTCCGAATGCGGATGCGTTTTGCAGAGACAAAGAAGAGCTCACGTGCCGATCGAATCTTACTTTCAGACAAAAAGGCTAGAGTGGTTACCTGTTTTGCTGCAAGTGTTTTGTTTTTTGCATTTGTGTTGCCAATTATGCAATTGAGTATCTGGGCTGCTAGCTCTTTAATTCAAAGTTCTGACCAGCGCTATCTTGAATTTCTCTTGCATTCAGTGCTGTTATCAATCATAGCTACCTTGATTACCTGCTTTATTGCAATATTACTGGTTTATTCGGTTCGCCTGTATTCAGATATCCTTACACGGATCGCGGTACGCATAGCGACAATTGGCTATGCTTTACCGGGAGCAGTATTGGCAGTGGGTATTTTCATTCCCCTTACTTGGTTAGATGCTCAACTGAGTGAATGGTTGTTGATGCTGTTTCAAATTGAAACTGATTTGTTGATCCAAGGCACACTTGGCGTGATGCTGATTGCTTATATGATACGCTTTCTTGCTGTTGGTCATTATCCTATAGATAGCGCTATGCAACGCATTACGCGCAACATGGATGAAGCAGCAATGGGATTTGGTTTGACTAGTTGGGCAGTGCTTCGAAGCATTCATTTGCCGGTCCTGAAAACAGGCATATTTACCGCTGCTACGCTGGTTTTTGTCGATGTCATGAAGGAAATGCCAATTACTTTGATGACCCGCCCTTTTGGATGGGATACATTGGCTGTACGTATTTTTGCATTGACTTCAGAAGGTGAATGGGAGCATGCTGCATTACCGGCAGTGACGCTAGTGCTGGCAGGATTGATACCCATTACTTTACTCATGCGACAAACCGATAAGTAGTGTTGTGGATACATTATTGAGATTAAGCCAAATTCGGCATGCTTACGGTAAGCAGACAACCATTAGCCATTTATCGTTTAATTTGAAAAAAGGTGAAATCGGTTGTTTGCTAGGGCCTAGTGGCTGTGGAAAAACGACCGTGTTGCGTTGTATTGCTGGTTTTGAACCACTGGTTACGGGTGAAATATTACTTAATGGGGTAGTGGTTAATTGTGCTGGCTTTAGCTTGCCACCTGAGCAGAGACGTGTCGGTATGGTATTTCAGGATTATGCTTTATTCCCTCATCTGACAGTAGCAGAAAATGTGGGTTTTGGGCTGCACCGTAGTAGCGCGATTGAACGTATGCAACGAGTAACTGAGATGCTACAAATTGTGGGTCTTGCGGAAGTGACCAATAAGTATCCGCATGAGCTTTCCGGGGGGCAGCAACAACGTGTAGCATTAGCTCGGGCGTTAGCACCTCATCCTGATTTATTGTTATTGGATGAACCTTTTTCTAATCTGGATATTACTTTACGAGAGCGTTTAAGTTTAGAAATACGCGATATTTTGAAGAATCAGCATATTACTGCGATTCTAGTGACGCATGATCAAGACGAAGCTTTCTCGGTTGCAGATGTGATAGGTGTCATGCATCAAGGAGAAATTATGCAATGGGACACAGCCTACAATTTATATCATCGCCCTGCCAACCGCTTTGTTGCTAATTTTATCGGACAAGGGGTTTTTCTACCTGGAAGAATGCTTTCTGCAGGAAAGATTGAGATGGAGTTGGGAGTTTTAACAGAAGATATTTATCATCAGTGCGAATTGGATGATGAAATTTGCCATACTGGATGTGAAGTAGATATATTGATACGGCCAGACGATATTGTATACAACAATGAACGTAACAGTACTTTACAGGCCATGGTCATGCATAAAGCATTCCGAGGTGCTGAGATTCTTTATACATTGAAATTACCTAGTGGAAGAACTGTATTGTCGCTCATATCGAGTCACCATAACCATGCCATTGGTGAGAAAATCGGCATCAAACTAGAAGCTGATCATGTTGTGGTATTTAGAAGGGAGAAATATACAGATATTCGGGAATAGCGAGCGAGCATTTAATCAGTGACTTGGTAGGTAAAAGATAAAGCTTTGTGTTTAGACGCTGTTATATTAAATTCCGAGCCTAGTTGCTACACGAATATCGCCTTCTTTTATTAGGTTATTGGGAGGGGAATCGCGAGTTTGAATTTCGTGCTGCACGAATTGCTTCAGAGAGCTGCAGTACTGACATTGCGTAAAAAGTGCTACGATTATATCGTGTAATCACATAGAAGTTCTGGAATCCAAGCCAATGTTGTATATTGTCATCATCTTTTAACTCTACTAGAGCTGCTAACCGCTCATCACTCATCTTTTCCAGAGGGATAATATTTGCTTCGCGAAGTTTTTTTATTGTATGAACTGGCTCAATGCCTGCAAGCAAGATTTCCTGATAATGATCGCTCTCAATCGATGTATGTGCGCGTGTTACGATTGGTCCTCCTGCTTCCCAGCCATATTCCTTGAGATAGTTGGCAACACTACCAATCGCATCAGCGGCATTGCCTGTTAAATCAGCTTTTCCATCACCATCAAAATCTATGGCATAGCGCCTATAGCTTCCTGGCATAAATTGTGGAAAGCCTATTGCGCCCGCATATGAGCCTTTGATGTTGAATAGATCGAAACCCTGCTCGTGGGCAAGTAACAGGTATTGCTCTAACTCACTTCTAAAGAAATCAGCTCGTCGAGGGAAATCAAATGCCAGGGTAGTAAGCGCGTCTATTACGCGGTGTTTGCCTGTCGTTGCACCATAAGCAGTTTCAACACCAATAATTGCAACAATAATCTCTTCAGGAACACCAAATGCTTGGCTTGCTTCTTCTAGCTTCCGTGCATGTTGATTCCAAAAGTTGACACCGCTTTTTATGTGTTGTGGATTAATAAAGCGAGAGCGATATTTATTCCAAGATATTGACGAAGCTGGTACTGAAATCAGATCAATGATAGAAGGCTGGAATTGTACTCTACTAAATACATCTTCAAGTTTAGATTGATTGAATCCGTGCTGTGCAACCATCTCATTAATAAAGTGTTTGATTTCCAGACGCAGAGGAGACGCTACGAGTATCGTACTCCAGAAAATCAGGAGCATACCAATAACCATTGTAAATATATGGCATATAGGATTATGCTGAATTAAATGCATGATTATTTGTTTTTCATTAAGTTGGTTAAATATATTAAGCTGATATCTCACTTTATCCTTTTGTGTATGAAATAAATTCAAATAAATTCCATTGATAGACTTGTCTAACAAGCTAGAAGATATG
>CAZKPL010000053.1:11347-17915 GCA_964554625.1 uncultured Nitrosomonas sp.
AAATAAATTCAAATAAATTCCATTGATAGACTTGTCTAACAAGCTAGAAGATATGATTTGATAGTTAATTTCTGTTAGAAATCTATAAAAATTTAATTGTAGTGTATGACAGCACTTCCCATTTGTAGGAATTTTCTATAGTATAACAATTGCAAGCTTATATATTTTTATTTCAACTTTGATTCAGCTTGCTGTCAGATGCAGATACGACAGGTATATTCCATTCATTGGTACATTGCACAATTGATCAAATTAATTTAAAAAATTAAATTCGAATGAGGATTTCATGAGTCAACATGTTCACTATATTACAGATGCAACTTTTGAGGCAGAGGTATTACAATCATCTATGCCAGTGTTAGTTGACTATTGGGCCGAATGGTGTGGGCCATGTAAAATGATCGCTCCAATTCTAGATGAAATAGCGAATGAGTATAACGGGCGACTTAAGGTTGCAAAACTTAATATTGATGAGAATCAAGTTACACCTCCGAAATATGGAATTCGTGGTATTCCAACCTTAATGTTATTTAAAAATGGTAATGTCGAAGCAACCAAGGTGGGCGCTCTTTCAAAGTCTCAACTGACTGCATTTATTGATAGTCATCTTTAAAATCTTAGGCTTGCCTAATAAAAGTGCTCTATAAGCTTTAAGCTATAAGAGTTATTGCTTCAAATTAATTTTTTCCCTTTGGTATTATTCCTCCCCCTGGGTGCCTTGGCTTCTCTTTCTATTCCAATCATTTTTCACGAGTTTCTTAATGCGCTTATCTGACCTTAAAAGTCTTCATGTTTCCGAATTGATAAAAATGGCTGTTGCAAATGAAGTTGAGGGAGCCAATCGTTTGCGAAAACAGGATTTAATTTTTGCATTATTAAAAAATCAGGCGCGTAAAAATGAAAGTATTTTTGGGGAAGGCACCCTGGAAATTTTGCAGGATGGTTTTGGTTTTTTGCGCTCGCCTGATACTTCGTATTTAGCTGGTCCCGATGATATTTATATTTCACCTAGTCAAATTAGGCGCTTTAATTTACATACCGGTGATTCAGTTGATGGTGAAATTCGTCCTCCCAAAGATGGTGAGCGATATTTTGCGTTAGTAAAAGTCGACAAGGTTAATAATGAGCCCCCAGAAAACTCCAAACGAAAAATTTTATTTGAGAATCTGACTCCGCTCTTTCCTACTGAGCGCTTGGTGTTAGAGCGTGATATCAAATCTGAAGAGAACATTACAGGTCGGATCATTGATCTTATCGCTCCTATCGGCAAGGGACAGCGGGGTTTGCTGGTTGCAAGCCCAAAATCCGGGAAAACAGTCATGTTGCAGCACATTGCACATTCAATTGCGGCTAATTATCCTGACGTTATTTTGATGGTGTTACTGATCGATGAGCGTCCTGAGGAAGTGACAGAAATGATTCGTTCTGTCAGAGGCGAAGTCATTTCATCTACTTTTGATGAGTCTGCCATCCGACATGTTCAAGTAGCCGATATGGTGATAGAGAAAGCCAAACGTCTTGTAGAGCATAAGAAAGATGTGGTTATATTACTTGACTCTATCACTCGCTTAGCACGTGCTTATAATACGGTCGTGCCTGCATCTGGTAAAGTACTGACAGGAGGCGTGGATGCTAACGCATTGCAACGCCCAAAACGTTTTTTTGGTGCCGCGCGGAATATAGAGGAGGGAGGTTCTCTGACCATTATCGCTACTGCTTTGGTGGACACCGGTTCACGTATGGATGATGTTATTTACGAGGAATTCAAAGGTACCGGTAACATGGAAATCCATCTTGATAGGCGTATGGCAGAAAAACGGATTTACCCTGCAATTAATGTTAACCGTTCTGGCACTCGTCGAGAAGAGTTACTGCTTCCGCAAGATATATTACAAAAGATCTGGATATTACGAAAATTACTTTATCCCATGGATGATATGGATGCAATGTCATTTTTACTTGACAAAATTAAAGCTACAAAAAGTAATGCTGATTTCTTTGATTCAATGCGGCGTGTATAAATTATTTAGTCTGTAAATCTTTATATTATTTTTGTAGTGATGTTGAGTAATATCGACATGACCTTTCCAAGGTTGCACCCCTTCCTTTATTAAAGGATAATATCCTATTTTTCAAATATATAACCCATAATTATATATGGGAATTGAGGACGTAAGACTATGAAAGCAGAAATTCATCCGATTTATCAAGAAATAACAGTAACATGTAGTTGTGGTAATATTTTTAAAACACGCTCTACTTTAAATAAGTCTTTACATATAGAGGTATGCTCGGCTTGTCATCCTTTTTATACAGGGAAGCAGAAGATTGTAGATACTGCTGGAAGAGTTGAGAAATTTAATCGTAAATATGGAAAGCATTTGCAAAAGTAAATCCCAATCTGAGACTACTATTCATAATAGTAGTCAGTCATCCTGAAGCACGAGGATAAAGGTGAGCCAATTTACGTCGTCCATTGTGAGGTAAAGCGCCATTTGACTGGGATGACCATCGCATTGCATACTTGGTATTGACTTCGATCTCGCGGTGCGGCACAAGCGATCCTTGTCCGGTATCCGTCGCGACAGGAACATATTCCGCAGCACGGCCAGTTTGATTTCGGCAATGTTCAGCCAACTACCGTGCTTCGGCGTATAGTGGAATTCCAATCCTCGCACCAGCTCGCGTGTTTGTTCGGCAGGAAAAGACTCGTATAGAAAAGCTATCTTGTGCGTGTTGAGGTTGTCGAGCACCACACGGATCATCGTCGCTTGGGAATAAAGGTCGACAATGTGCTTCATGCTCCGGGTGAATTCCGTCCTGGTGCGCCGGTCGGTAATATCCACCTGACGAAAGCCGTGCCTGGATTCACAAATCATCATCAAATTGCAGATGCCCTTGCGCTCATATTTGGTGTCATTGAATCAGCCCGGCTTTTCCGGAGACTTTTTAGTTTGAGTTGAGTCATGCTGCCTCAACTGGCTCATCTAGTTGACTCCAGTAACCGGCGATTATTGAGCCAACTGACCCATTCCAGAGTAGCCAATTCCACTTCATCAATATTGCGCCGGGGCCGCGATGCCGAATGACTTCTGTCTTGTATAATCCATTAATCGATTCCGCCAACGCATTGGCATAAAAATCTCGAATCGCCAACACTGCCAACAGAAGCTTCGATATTGGCTTCTGTCAAGCGTTCCGTATAGCGAATCGACAGATATTGATTGCCATGATCGCTGTGATGGATTAGTCCACTGATTTCCCGTCGCGCCCGCAATGCCTGTTCCAATGCATCGGGCACCAAGTCTGTATGCAATGACCGGTTGACCTGCCACCCGAGAATAAATCGTGCAAAAATATCTGTTATAAAAGCGATATAAAAAAATCCTGTTCACGTTGCGACAAAGGTTATATCCGTCACCCACAGCTGATTAGGGCGCGTCGTTACGAATTGCCGATTAACCTTGTCTGTTGTCCGGTCAAGTAAGTTATCTGCAATCGTCGTCCAATCCCTTTTACCGCACCTGATGCCTTGTATCTTAAGCTTCTTCATGAGCCGTTCGACTGTACAGCGGACAACGCGAATACCTTCACGTAATGGTTGCCGCCATACTTTGTTTGCGCCATAGACTTTGAAGTTACTTTTCCAGACCCGCTGTATATATCAGCTCGACCCCGTACTGCTCCTTATGCTGATCGATAAGTAGCACTACCCTTCAGTCGGCGGCCGAGTTCGGCCTGGACAAAATAAGCCGATCCCTTGCGCAATATCTCATTGGCACGCTTTAATTCCCGATCCTCACGCTCCAATTCCTTGAGCCGCTCACGATTCGAAGTTGACAATCCTCCTCGAATATTCTGATCGGTTTCCGACTGACGTACCCCTGCAGCATTTCAGTACTACAGCTTATCTTCGATGCAATTGACTCCAAAGCAATTCACTGTGATTCATAATCCCCTCGTGTTCATGCACCAGCCGCACAGCCCGTTCCCGTAACTCCGGTGAATATCTAATTTGTTTTTTCATTACTCTACCCTCTCAAGAAATAGAGTCTCCTGTAAACCCGGGCCGATTCAGTTATGAATTATTCATGATCCACCATGTAAATTTCCAGAATAATAGAAGAAATCATCTTCTGTTTCCCTTATTGGAAATTATTTGAATCTCCGATAATGCTCATTAAGTTATCGGTAGAAGTTATAGTAAAAAGTAATTTAAAACGTGATGAGTGCACTGTTAAGTTATTAAAAAAGAGAAAAAGAAATAGATTGCGTACTTACAAAAACTAATAGTATTTACTGATAGATTATGGCTTATTTTATTTCGTTAATTTTTTGACTTAACTTTCTGAACATGAGAAAGATTAGTTTGCAAATAAAGTAAAAAGTTATGTTGGAGATTAATATTTTTGCGACTTTAATTATTTATATAAATGATTGATTGTTAAGTTATTGTGTTTCTGCTTTTAAGGTTATTTATAGTGGTATTGCAAATACCGAAATTGTTGCATGAATAGTTGCATGCTTTAACGTTACCGTTTGATTCTAGCCGTTATACAAAAGCAAATAAAACTGTCAGTCCGAAGGTGAATATGTTGTTAATCATGAACTAGTTTTTTTCTATAGAGATGCTTGAATATAAAACTTTAGGAGATCAATATTTGCGAACCTAGAATTTCAATTGCATAAGATTTTTAATCTTATAACTTGGAACTCTCCATTTTCTTTATAGACTTTCAAGGTTAGATAGTTGACCTCAATTGATGCTGAAATAAATCAATCATATGAGCTAGTAGCATTGGAGACGCATGGCTTTGCGTGTATGTTTTCTGCGGTAGATAGGAGATAAGCATGGGTAAAACAAGTATAGCTATTAATTTGACAATGACATTAACGAGAGTTGGCAGATATTTGCTCACTGATGCCGAATGAAAATCCTCATCATGATAATGTTATAACAGAATTAAAAACCAAGAGACATTATGATTTATAGCATGACATTAATCATGATAGGTCATTGAGCCAGGCTATCTTGCAGAGCTCCGAACGGAGCCAATTATCTATAGCTTTTGCAATTTACCCTGGTGATTTGATCCTAATAGAGACTGCAAATAGTCAAAATTTTAATAATTATGGCAGGATTGGGCAAATCTATTATGAGTATTTATGAATTAATAATAATTATGGATATGAAATATATTGAATATGATTTCCCAGTGTTGATTAATAAATAAATTCTGTATCTAATACATAGAAAATATTTGGCAGTATTGCGCAATCGATAAGCAATGTTTACTGATAAGACATCGAATTTATAAGATGTATTTGCTTAATGTGAAGTTACAAGTACTAGCCAATAATGCCGACCAGCAGTTGGGATTTTCCCTACTTCTACTTTTGTTGGTGAAGTTAGGCATGTGGCAGAAAAATTATTGCGCTACTTTTTATCCCAATAAATACAGTGAAAGTATCGAAAATTTCATGCATTACTTTATATATACAGTAGGTTATCTAAATAAGGTGAATTTCTCGGTTTAACTCTCTATGTATACTACATCTGAAATTATCAACAAAGAACAATTTCTTGTTGAATTTACACCGCTAGTAAAGCGCATTGCACGCCACATGATGGCTAAGCTTCCTGCAAGCGTGGAAGTAGATGACCTAATTCAAGCTGGCATGATTGGCTTACTAGATGCAATAAGTCGTTATGAAGGATCTTATGGGCGTCAATTTGAAAGTTATGCGGTACAACGTATTCGTGGGTCAATATTGGATGAGTTGCGTGAGTCTGACTGGTTGCCTCGCAGTTTACGTAAGAAGATGCGGCAGATTGAAGTGGCGATGAGAGTGTTGGAACAACGCTTGGGCTGCCCTCCAAGTGAGCAGGAGTTAGCAACTGAATTAAACATAACTCTTGATGAGTATCACGAAGCAATGCAAGAAGTGCGTGGTAGTCAATTGATTTATTATGAAGATTTTCAGGAGGAAGATGAGGACCATTTCCTAGATCGCTTAAACTCTGAGTCTGATAATGGGCCGCTGGAAATTTTATTAGATAAAAAATTACGGGAATCATTAGTCACAGCAATTGGGAATTTGCCGCAAAGGGAGAAAATGGTAATGGGTATGCACTATGAACAGGAAATGAATTTGCGAGAAATTGGCGAAGTTCTCGGAGTCAGTGAATCAAGGGTATGCCAAATACATGCACAGGCAATAGTACGCCTCCGTTTGCGGTTAAAAAATTTATGAATCTAGGAGCTTGTCGAGCTTAATGTGATTCCAATAGAATAATATCTGATCTGAATTTACTACTGAAAATATGAGAGCGTGCCTTCAAAAAGGCTTCCGATTACATTTTTTGGCGTGTTGCGGGTAACCTTTAATCTCAATCTTTGGCAGCAGCTCAATAGGTGCCGTTGCAGTTAATTTGCTTAAGGTGGTTTGAATTTTGTTTAAGAAAGTATGGGCTTGCTCAATATAAGCTCGGTGTGCTTGAGTTATTTGTGTATCATTTGTTTGAGCGCTGGCTTTGCGGCGTTTTTTGTTCTGCGCGCAACGCATC
>CAZKPL010000054.1:0-17149 GCA_964554625.1 uncultured Nitrosomonas sp.
CAGAAATTACTTCGCTAACTCAGGATATGGCCGGAATTAAGTGCAGAGTGCTCTAATTTTATCAATTATCTCAGCACACTTTCTCTGGCTACTTACCTTATAAGCATCTACATGTCATTATTATAAGAAATCCTGCAGCTATAAAGTAGCATTCATTGTGATATAAAAAAGACTTTTCCCTTGTTCATATATGACCTCTAAAGTCTGAGAGAGTATAATATTTACTCCGAAAGTTCCGAATAAGCAGGTTGTTAATATTTTATGTCCAAAAAACTTTTTCAGAGAACACCGATACTCGATGGTAATGATGTTAATGCCAAGCGTGAGGAAATACGATCTTATTTTCATACTACACTGGATTGTTATGAACAGCTTTTCAAAACATTACGCAGTGATGAAGCTTATTACATCAAGCCGATCACGCTACGGCATCCTCTGATTTTTTATTTGGGACATACTGCCACTTTCTTCATTAACAAATTAATTCTGGCTGGTTTGATTACCGAACGAATTAATCCCAAGATGGAATCGATGTTTGCAGTTGGCGTGGATGAAATGAGCTGGGATGATTTAGATACGACGCATTACGATTGGCCTGCTGTGGAAGAAGTACGAGCCTATCGACGCAAGATGCGTAGTATCGTTGACAAAGTCATCAGCGATACTCCTTTAACCCTGCCAATTGGTTGGGATAGCCCCTGGTGGACGATTTTGATGGGAGTGGAACATGAGCGGATTCATCTTGAAACCTCTTCAGTGCTGATTCGCCAGCATGCACTCCAATATGTTCAATCCCACCCTGATTGGCAGCCTTGCCGTAAAACCGGAGTCGCGCCGGATAACCAACTCGTCACTGTTCCGGCTGGCAATGTACAAATAGGCAAAAATAAAGCTGACCCAACATATGGATGGGACAATGAATATGGCCATCACTCAGCAGAAATTCCTGCTTTCCAGGCGAGTCGTTATCTGGTCAGCAACCAGGAATTTCTCACTTTTGTTGAAGCCAATGGCTATGGTATAGAGGATTACTGGGAAGAAGAAGGCCGCAGCTGGTTACAGCATACTCGCGCTCAATACCCGACTTTTTGGCTCAAACAGGATAATGAGTGGCGTTTCCGCCTCATGACCGAGGAAGCGCCGATGCCCTGGGACTGGCCGGTAGAGGTTAATTATCATGAAGCTAAAGCTTTTTGTAACTGGAAAATCAAAATCACCGGTTTGCCCGTCCGTTTGCCTACTGAAGATGAGTGGTATCGACTGTACGATGTAGCAAATTTATCCGAAGTGCCTCATGCCGGTCCAGCTGTCGGCAATATTCATCTCGATTATTATGCTTCCAGTTGTCCGGTAACTGAGTTTCCTCAAGGCGAGTTCTTCGATATCGTTGGTAACGTCTGGCAATGGGTGGAAACGCCGACCTACCCATTC
This sequence comes from uncultured Nitrosomonas sp., assembly GCA_964554625.1. Lineage (GTDB taxonomy): Bacteria > Pseudomonadota > Gammaproteobacteria > Burkholderiales > Nitrosomonadaceae > Nitrosomonas. Next base: position 1,432 of record CAZKPL010000054.1, read on the forward strand.
GAAGGATTCGATGTTCATCCGTACTATGATGATTTCACCACACCTACTTTTGATGATAGACACAATCTGATCAAAGGCGGTTCCTGGATTGCATGTGGCAACGAATCATTAAAATCCTCGCGCTATGCATTCCGCCGTCATTTCTTCCAGCATGCCGGATTTCGCTATGTTGTCACCGATACCCCTGCCTTCCAATCTAGCTCCCATTATGAAACAGACAAATTACTGTCCGAATATGCTGAATTTCATTATGGCGATAGTTATTTCGATACACCTAATTTTCCGGCTACCTTGGCCAAACTAGCTATTGCTGCTATGGGCAGTAAACCAGCGCGGCAGGCGCTCGATCTGGGATGTGCATCAGGGCGCTCCACGTTTGAGTTAGCAAAGCATTTTGGTCATGTGACAGGTGTTGATTTCTCAGCCCGCTTCATTAACCAGGGGGTGCAGCTCGTTCAGCAAGGTATATTGCGTTATACCTTGACGGATGAAGGTGATCTAGTTTTTTATAAAGAACGTACCCTTGCAAGCCTGGGTCTTGACGATGTCAAGCACAAGGTCGAGTTCTTTCAAGGGGATGCCTGCAATCTCAAGTCGATTCTCACTGGCTATGATCTCATCCTGGCCGCCAATTTGATTGATCGTTTATATGATCCGACCAAATTCCTGATGAACGTACACAGTCGCATCAATCCGGGTGGATTGCTATTGATTGCCTCCCCCTATACCTGGCTGGAAGAGCACACTAAACGCGAAGCCTGGATCGGTGGCTTCAAGCGAGCCGGCGAAAGCTTTACAACGCTGGATGGCTTGAAGGAAATACTGGGTAGCCATTTCAGATTGATTCAGGGGCCGCAGGAAGTGCCTTTTGTCATTCGAGAGACCAAGCGCAAATTCCAGCATACTTTGTCGGAAGTGACTATTTGGGAGAAAGTTGCGTGAGCGCTCGATTCGATCGCGACATCCAGCGGACAGGAACAAGCAGCACAAAGTTTGATGAGCGTTTGGGGATATTTGGCAATGCGAATGTAATGCCATTATGGGTTGCCGACATGGATTTCGCCGCTCCTGCTGAAGTCACGCATGCATTGATCGGACGTGCCACACATCCTATATACGGCTATACGCTTTTTCCCGATAGCCTCTACGAATCACTCATCGACTGGTTAAAGCTGCGCCATCATTGGCAAGTGGAGCGCGAGTGGATCGTTTTAAGTCCTGGGGTTGTCCCTTCGCTAACAGCAACGATCATGGCGCTCACTCAACCCGGTGAACAGATTATTGTCCAACCACCGGTGTATTTCCCTTTCTTTTCCGCAATAACCAAAACTGACAGGCAATTGATGCTCAATCCATTGCGCTTTGTAAATAAACGATACACCATTGATTTCGATCAACTGGAGCAAGTTGGCGCAAATGCCCGCATGCTGCTGTTCTGTTCTCCCCATAATCCCGTGGGCAGAGTATGGAGCAAGTCTGAACTTGAGCAACTTATCGAAATGGCTAGCAAGAATAATTGGGTGATCATTTCGGATGAAATTCATGCTGATCTAATATATCCAGAAAACCAGCACCATCCCCTGGCGAGCCTGACTGAGAATCCCGAAAATATTATTACGGCTATTGCTCCAAGCAAAACCTTTAACATTCCCGGACTTCATCTGTCTACTCTCATCATACCGAATAAAACCCATCGTACCGCAATCACCCGTTTCTTTGACATGATCCATGTCAGCGCTGCCAATCCCTTTAGTATTATTGCATTTGAAACCGCATATCGAGAAGGCGCAAAATGGTTAGATGAATTGATGGTTTATCTAGAAAATACACATGACCATGTCAGCGCGTATTTATCCGAATACTTGCCAAGCATTCAATTGATCAAGCCGGAAGGGACGTATCTCCTTTGGCTGGATTGCCGCGCACTTAATATGAACGATAATCAGCTCAAGCATTTCTTTGTTCACGAAGCTGAAGTTGGATTGAGCCCTGGCATTTTATTTGGGAAGAAAGGTAGCGGCTTCATGCGCATGAATATTGGCACTCCCCGCCACAATATTATGGCAGCACTTGAAAATATCAGAAAAGCTTACAATCGGATAAAGATAAAATCGGGAAAAATATTATAAAATAGCTATCTTTGTAATTTACCAAGAAACATTGCGATATTAGAGCTGTTCCATGGCAGAATATCCTCATCTCTCAGAAGATCAGGAAATTTCTTGGCTGACATTTCACAAGCCTCATCATCACCAATCAGCAAGATTTTCATTTTGGCTTCAAAAGCGCAACGGAGTTCCCATAATTGCCCATCAGCACGGATGGTATTTGCTGTAATGATGCCAATCGCCCCACTACATCCTCTGACCTTCTCTCGACATTCTTCCTTCCATGCACTCTCCCAGGATTTCTTTTCTGACATAAAAACACAGGTAAGCTCTGGACTCTCTTTATTTATCTGCTCTATAAGCTTATCCCTAAGGTCAGCATCCTTAAGCGCGAAACTGATGAAAATCTGATTAGTTGCTTCCATTTTATTCCTCCCTTACTTGTAATCGTTAAGAGATATGAATCTAACATCCCTTCCAGCCTTTTTCCCGGCTGCGCCGAAAATATAGCATTCACCCCCCTCAGGCGTCAACGCGATCACGTTGCAGTAACCCTACACCCAGAATAGCCATTACAATAGAAACTAAAGGATTAATTACATTCAGGAAAGCATACGGAGCATAATCCAATACCGAAATTCCCAGTGTTGCTGCATAAAAAGCCCCTGCGGTTGTCCATGGAATCAACGCTGTTGTCATGGTGGCACCCTCTTCCACAGACCGTGATAGCATCGCACTATCGAGCTGTGCTTTATGATAAGCATTCTTAAATAATTGACAATTCAGAATGATCGAAAGATATGCCTCTCCCATTCCCATATTGCTGATTAGTCCAGATAGTATCGTAGTTATCATGAGGGTGCGGATACGCTTAATACGCGCAATGACGCGTTCAAGGGCAACGGAAAGAAATTTTGCGTGATGCAAAATACCCCCCAATGCCAGCGCCATCATTGATAACAGCAGCGTCCAGGCCATACTATAAATACCGCCATGACCAAGCAATGCGTCGATATTTTCTATACCAGTCGTACCAGGATTATTGAGCCAAAGCGCATTGAAGATATCAATGGTGTTTCTTTCTTGATAAAAAATAGCAATCATCATAGCGAATATGATACTGCATGACATGCTAATTGCCGGGGAATATTTTTTGATGCTCATACCAAACAGGCATAACAACGGTAATAATGTGATCCACAGATTTAACTGAAATGTACTTTTCAGTATAGTTTGAATAGCCGTTATTTCTTCTGCAGGTAATGCATAATCCGAATACTGTAACCCCACCAAAATATAAATAATAAATGTTAGCGCATAGGCTGGGAAGGTAGTATATAGCATGGCATGGATATGGCGATAAAGGTTTGTGCCAGCACTCATAGCCGCAAGATTCGTCGTATCTGACATGGGTGATAATTTGTCACCAAAGGTTGCGCCTGACACAATCATACCCGCTACAATTGCCAATGGAATTCCGATAATCTCGGCAATACTGATGAGCACTACTCCTATTGTCCCTGCTGTGCCCCAGGAAGTACCCGTCGCAACCGACATGAGGCTACATAAGATTAATCCAGACGCAAGGAATATAACAGGGCTGAGCAAATCCAGTCCATAATACAGGAGGCTGGCAATTGTGCCACTTTGCATAAAACTCGCGATCACCATCCCTATCAAAACCAAAATGTAGATTGCAGGGAGCGCACTGCTGATCCCTGTTTTCATCATGCGATGAATATCCGTGAAGCTATAGCCAAGGTTAGCTGCATGCACGCCCGCCCATAGCAAACAAATGAAAATAATGGCATGAATATAGATCTCCAAGACGAATAGTCCTAGTGAGATTATTAAGAACACGCCAAGCAAACAAATAATAGTCTGAAGAAGAGATGGATCTTTAAAATCTTTTTGCTGGCTAATATCGATCTGCTTCATTCTTTTGCTCAATCATTGCTAATCTAAGAAATCATCGGTCAGATAGTAAGATAGGGAAAGGATTGATTTGACATTTTTCTCTATCTATAAAACAGCTTAGGTTTTACAGCCAAAGAATCTATCATAAAAATTCAAACAAACAAGAAAAAAACAGTTTCCACAGGAGGAGGAAACTGTTGTTCCATCATCACGACTGGAAGTGATGATGGAGTCGTCCTACCTATTTAATCCCGCACAGGCTGCAATAGAAAAAGTACTCCATGATACCTCGATACCGGAAGCCAGTTGACTTGGATGCTGGAATGAATACTATGCCAGATCAAACCACAATACTTAACTTTTTTTCGTTTATTAGAACTGCCGGAGCTGTCAAGCTGTCTGCTCAGAAAATAATTGCTTTCCTGTTTCTGGAGTATATCAATCAAAATTTCTTGCTCACTTAGAACAGCAAGGTGTAGTATTTTTTCCGCGGGAGATTTAAGAATGAGGGCAAGCAAAACTTACAACTCGTTTTTTTATGAATAGCTTGATAGTAGCTACTTTATTAATAGATAGAGCTTTCATAAATAAGAAAAAATCCATGGATAGAGGTGAGCTTATCATTTCAAGGTCTGCTGACATTAGCTGTTACTTTGATTGAACAAAGGAGGTTTATATGAAACAAAGAATTGCCCACGTTGATGACGATCCCGATATCCGAGATACCGTTCGTCGTATCCTAAGCGCGCACGGATATGAAGTTGATAGCTATCAAACAGCGAGAGATTTTATCAACTCATTAAGTGAGTCTTCTGCCGTACCTGATTTAGCTATTCTGGACGTAATGGTTGAATCTATGGATGCAGGCCTGACCACATACGTAGAGCTACACAATCATTTTCCTAAAATGCAGATAATATTTTTAACTTCACTCGGTGATATGATTCTGCCTTATTTTGAAAATAAATCAGAAGAATGGATCTGTATTATTGAGAAGCCTATTGAGCCATCAGGTTTACTGTCAATTGTTCGTGATCGTCTGGGAACGACCAAATCTGAGTTGAGCATTTCTTAGGATGAGCCACCATGACTACTGCCAATTTTTCTTGGAACACATCTACACAGAAATTTACCTTGGCAGGAGGAAAAGAAAGCGGCCAAAAGTTAAGTGATGAAATATTAATAGATAATATTCGCTGGTTTATCATTTTCCGATGGGCTGTGATTAGCGCACTTATTCTTTTTCAGGTTGTAGCTCTGATAGCATCTGATGTACTCACTCAACTAGGTATCAGGGAACAACAACATTGGCCACTTGCCATTACAGCCATTTTAAGTATGGCTAATTTTGTCTATATCTATGTATTAGATTTCTGTCAGCCTTCAAAATATAACTCACCTTCAATCATCATTTGGGTGCAGATCATTGTTGATTTATTATGTTTGTCGATAGTCGTGCATTATGTTGGAAGTACCGCAACACCTGCTCCCTTCTTCTACATTCTCCATATTGCATTGGCATGTATCTTTTTCTCGGCATTGGAAAGCTTATTTGTCGCGATTATAGTTTCCGCGATGTACTCGATTGTTTTACTCGTTGAAAGCGAAATGTTTTTTCAGGTATCACAATCCATCCTCATAGACCCATACTTTTCAAGTGAAAGTTTGCGTAAAGGCCGCATTCTAGTATGGATGATCGCACTCGATACTTTGTTTTTTATTGTCTGGTATGTTGTCTCACGCCTTACACTTGTTATTCGTAAGCACGAACAATACCTCCGCGAAGCATATGAGCAAATCAATCACGCTCAAATCGCAAAAGATCAGTACGCCATGCTTATGACACATCAACTTAAAGCGCCGCTCGACGCCATTCGAAGCAAAATTAATTTGATTAAAGGAGGATATTGCGGACAAGTGCCAAGTGAAATAGAAGAAGTGCTAACCAGAATTGACAGACGTGGCCATAGTATGTCTAATCTAATTCTGGATGTGCTTAGACTCGAACGACTAAAAACAGCCGGCCGAAATACAGATGCAATGGAATACATTGATATCTCAGAGATAATTTATAAATGCATCGATAAATTAGAACCAGTAGCAAAGGCCAGGGATATTGATATAAAACTATCGATCCAGAACTTTTTTTCCTATGGCATCCCGGATCAGATAGAAATAATGCTTGAAAATATCATTGCTAATGCCATTACTTATTCTCATGATCATGCAGCAGTCGATATTGTTTCCATCGTTGAATCATCGGACAACTCAGCAATCGTGACAATTACTGATTACGGGATTGGAATTGAAGAAAAAGACTTACCGAATATTTTTGACGAATATTTTTATTCTCCAAGAGCAGTGATGCATAACCAATCATCCAGCGGCATCGGCCTATCGCTAGTTAAAATTGCTGCAGGCAATAACCATCTCCAGCTCAAAGTTACTAGTGCCCCAGGCTTAGGAACAGCATTTTCTGTGATTTTCTCAAATATTCCAGTTCCTAAAGGAGGAGGATTCTAGCTGCTTGACATTCATCACTAGGATTACGTGTCATTAATTAATATTTAATAATTAAGAAAAATCTCCCCTAATTATTAAATGTTAATGTGCTCTTCACGTTTTTCCGGCAAAAAAATCTGCAGCAAATCGTTCAAATACCGCCTGCCAGTTATTGTTGGCATAATTCGATGATGATTCCAGATAATCAATCCTTTTTGTTCTGCTTCGTCCAATTGTCGTTGTACAGCAGTAATAGGTAATCCTGTATACGCCTGAAAGTTTTCAGGTTGGAAGCCGCTGATTAAACGAAGTGCATTCATCATGAACTCAAATGCTCGATCCTCCGCTTGGATTTCATGTTGAGATTGCACGGGGTTACCTGGAGGAGTGTCTTCTTCCTTGCCTAAAATTTTCTTAAGATACTGTTTAGGTTGTTTATAACGCATTTGCCGTACTATCTTGTCTTGAAAGCTAATTTTGCTATGTGCTCCTGCACCGATACCCAAGTAATCACCAAATTGCCAGTAATTCAAATTATGGCGTGATTGATAGCCAGACTTGGCAAATGCCGAGATCTCGTAGTTTACATAACCAAAACTTGATATTGCCTGCTCAATCATCAATTGCATTTCAGCAGAAAGGTCATCATCCGGCAGTGTGGGTGGGAAGCGATAAAATAGCGTATTCGGCTCCAGCGTCAGATGGTAAGCTGATATGTGCGAAGCGCCTGAGGCACATGCAATTTCAATATCATTACGTGCTTCTTCCAAGGTTTGATCTGGTAATGCATACATCAGATCAAGATTCACGTTAGCAAAATTTTTTAATGCAATCTCGACCGCACGATGTGCTTCCCCATCATCATGGATACGCCCCAGTGCCTGCAAATGCCTTGGATTAAAACTTTGAATACCTACAGACAGGCGATTAATTCCTGCAGCACGGAAATCTGCAAATTTTTGTGCTTCGAATGTGCTGGGGTTAGCTTCCAACGTGATTTCAGCAGAAAGCTCCAGTGACAGGAGCATTCTTACATGGGTAAGAATTTTATCAACTGCTTGAGCGCTTAATAAACTAGGTGTTCCACCACCTAGAAACACACTACTGACAGTGCGTCCCCAGATTTGAGGTAGCGCCATTTCCAGATCGCGGATCAGTGCTGACACATACTCCTGCTCGGGTAATGCATCTGCCTTATTACCAATTTCATGCGAATTAAAATCACAATATGGACATTTCTTTACACACCATGGGATATGAATATAGAGGCTCAATGGCGGTAAGGAAGTTAACCTGGGCAAGCGAGTATTAAGGATGGATGAAGCAGAAATAGCCGCTACCATAATCAATCAGGTGCACTTTTTAGATGCATACACAATCAAAGTTTGTTAATTACAAGAAATTCGCTTAATTTTTTGAGCGCCTTTCCACGATGACTGATTCGATTTTTTTGCTCCATGGAAAGTTCTGCTGCCGTTTTACGCAACTCAGGCAAGAAAAAATACGGATCATATCCAAACCCTCCTTCCCCACGTGGTTCCAATATAATTTCACCATGCCAACTACTATCGACAATGATCGGTTGTGGATCGTCGGCATGTCTCACTAAAACGATAATACAATAGTAATAGGCACGCCGATCTGATTGATTTCTCAATATATCAATTAGTTTTTGGTTGTTACGTTCGTCTGATTTCGGTGCTCCTGCATAACGAGCAGAAAATACACCAGGTGCGCCACCCAGGATATTGACACAAATACCCGAATCATCTGCAAGTGCAGGCAATCCAGTAGCTCGGCTGGCGTGGCATGCTTTGGCAAGCGCATTCTCAACAAAGGTCCCATAGGGCTCTTCAATTTCAGTTACACCCAGACTCGATTGTGGTATGACCTCAATATCAAGCGGTACAAGCAATTGTTGTATTTCTTTAAGCTTGCCTGAGTTATTACTGGCAATGACGATCTTTTGCATAATTTTATTAATCAGATGCAAGTGCTGATTTTTGCAAGGTAATCAGTTCCTGTATTCCCCGTTGAGCCATATCCAACATGGCATTCAACTCGTTCCGACTGAATGTTGCGCCTTCGGCAGTTCCTTGTATCTCCACCAAACCGAGACCACCCGTCATCACGACATTCATGTCAGTGTCACAAGTAGAATCTTCGGAATAATCCAAATCAATCAAGGGTGCGCCATGATACATACCAACCGAGATAGCCGCAACGTGATCTTGAATTGGATTGCTTATAATCGACCGTTGCGCAAGCAGACATTCGACTGCATCGTGTAGTGCTACAAATGCGCCAGTAATGCTTGCTGTTCTAGTTCCACCATCTGCTTGTATGACATCGCAATCAATCTGGATAGTGCGTTCTCCTAATTTCTCCAGATTAATGATTGAGCGTAATGCCCGCCCTATCAGGCGTTGAATTTCCATGGTGCGCCCTGATTGCTTGCCTTTTGCTGCCTCTCGCTGCATACGCTCACTCGTCGAGCATGGCAACATGCCATACTCAGCAGTCAGCCACCCCTGTCCTGATCCTTTGAGAAAGGGAGGAACTTTGTCTGCAATACTTGCAGTACACACAACTTTGGTATCTCCACACTCAATGAGTACAGCCCCTTCAGCATGCTTAGTATAACGACGAGTAATCTTGGTAGGACGAATTTGGGTAAGAGCGCGATTGTTATCACGAAACATTATTAGAGTCTATTATTGAAGGTTTTCTGTTTTATATACAATTATTAAATGTTCAGGTGGCAAAACGATAAGAAGCCGGTTTGGGTGGAGAACCGCTTGATACTGTTAGTATCTCATAACCATTCTCGGTAACCAGCACTGTATGTTCCCATTGAGCTGATAAGCTGTGATCTTTGGTAATAACTGTCCAACCATCTGGCAGGGAACGGATAGCTGCCTTACCCGCATTGATCATAGGTTCCACTGTAAAAATCATGCCAGCTTTAAGCATTAAACCTGTTCCAGGACGCCCATAGTGAAGAACCTGTGGCTCCTCATGAAATTTTGCACCAATACCATGGCCACAAAACTCTCTCACCACGCTATAACCAGCGCCCTCTGCCATACGCTGAATAACATGACCAATATCACCCAAGTGTTTTCCAGGTCTGATTTCTTCTATCCCCCGCCACATCGATTCATAAGTCACCTCACACAAACGTCTGGCCTGTATTGATGGCTCTCCAACATAATACATCCGACTGGTATCTCCATGATAACCATCATGGATTACCGTTACATCAATATTGACAATATCTCCTCCCTTCAATTTTTTATCCCCTGGAACACCATGACAGACCTGATGGTTAATTGAGGTACAAATTGATTTTGGAAAAGGACTGTGCCCTGGGGGAGCATAATTAAGTGGCGCAGGTACGGTTTTTTGAACATCAACCATATAATTATGGCAAAGTTCATCAAGTTCACCAGTGGTAATTCCAGGAACAACATAAGGTGTAATGTAATCGAGTACTTCGGATGCCAATCTCCCAGCTATCCGCATTTCTTCAATTTCTTTAAGGTTTTTTATATGAACCGTCACAATTTCTTCCAAATCATCCAACTACTAAATAAATTTTGCATTTTTTATATTTTAGAGCTTGCTACTTGTTCTGGAAACGCTCACATTCGGTTATTTCTAGCTTACTATCAGGAAATTGCTGTGCAAGCATAAAAATTTTCTCTTTCACTTCCTTTGTCGGTTCGCGAATAACGAGTTTTACTTGCTCCAAACTTAACCTCCTCATCTTTACGTTTAAGATACCCTTATTTTTAATTCTTCTATTAATTGCGCTGCTAAAGGTTGTTCACGTAGCATGCCAAATGATATTGCGTTATACCATTGACTATACTCACTATTTTGAACATGCTGATAAGGTATATTGAGTTTCTGTAGCTTATTAATTTGCTTTTTAACTTCATGCTCTGTTCTAGGGAAAGGGATATATACCCAATGCACAATAATCTCACCCGCGGGCAACTCAGTTAAATAGCTATTTAATTTCAGTTCTGAAATATCAGTTTTGATTTGCAGCAAATCAATACCAAATAAATTCCCCCATTTTACGCATGCTACTCGTGAAGGTAATAATTTTATTTTTTCTAAATATGATTACTCGATATGTACTTTATTCGTTTGATTCGATTCTAGCTGAATAATCATCAAAAAAACCACATTAACAAACAATAATAAGAAGAAAAATATTTTCATTCTGATGGATTATTAGCTATGACCGTTTACTGTTATTAACAAACCTTGTTAGAATGCGTTACTGAATCCAGCGCTTTTCTTTTTATGAAAACCTTAAAACCTTAAAATCTTCAAAATATGAAATTCATTAAAAATACTGCAGTTGTTTTTGCATTTATATTTTCAAATCAAGTTTTTGCCGATACATCTAATGCCCATGGTGATCCTGAAAAAGGCAAAGAAATTGCTATGGGTGTTTGTTCTGGCTGCCACAATGCTGATGGCAATAGTGTTATCTCAAGCAACCCGACTCTTGCCGGTCAGCATGCAGAGTATATCATCAAGCAATTAATGGATTTCAAGGTGGAAGGCGATTCACCAGCAAAACGCGATAATCCGACAATGGCCTCTATGGTAGCAGCATTAACTGTTGATGACATGAAGAATCTCAGTGCTTATTATGCTCAACAAAGAACTAAAACCGAAATCACTAGCGATAGTGACAAATCACTACTAGAAATAGGTAAAAGAGTATACGATGGCGGTAATTTAGAACATAATGTACCAGCTTGCTCAAGCTGCCATTCCCCTAACGGAGCAGGTATTCCTCCTCATTATCCTAAACTCGCAGGCCAGCATGCAGTCTACACGGTTTCCCAATTAGAAGCATTTCGCCAGGGAAGTCGCGCTAATGATAAGAATCAAGAGATGCAAAAGGTTGTATTGCGCATGAGTGCGCAGGAGATGAAAGCCGTGGCTGAATATATTGCAACATTACAGTAGATCAAGATTTTGTTGTAAAGACTAAGAACTAATTGTTAAGTTACCCCATTGGCATTACCGGAGTAACTTAACATTTCTATACCCAAGAACCAAAAATACGATCTGCTGCAAGCAGTGTTTTGCCTATATCTTCATTATTGTGCATCATCGAGACAAAACCAGCCTCAAATGCAGATGGTGCAAAATAAATACCCTCTTGTAACATCGCATGAAAAAAGCGATTAAATGCTTTTTTATCACATGCCATTACATCTGCAAAACTCTTGGGTGGTTCCTTACAAAAATATAAACCAAACATTCCGCCCACTGACTGGGCACAAAAGTCCACACCATGTTTATTGGCAGCAACAGTTAATCCTTGGGTCAGCTGATGAGTTCTAGCTGCAAGTGTTTCATAAAACCCGGGTACTTGCACTTCTCTTAACGTGGCTAGTCCAGCAGCAACTGCCACTGGATTACCCGATAAGGTGCCTGCTTGATATACTGAACCAAGGGGGGCCAAACATTGCATAATATCCCGCCGCCCTCCGAATGCGGCCATAGGCATACCTCCTCCTATCACTTTACCAAGTATCGTCAGATCAGGTTTAATCTGGTAAAGTCCTTGAGCACATTCCAGACTTACGCGAAATCCCGTCATGACCTCGTCAAAAATCAGTACGCTAGCATGTTTTGTACATAACCTTCTCAAGGTCGCTAAGAAATCAGGCTCTGCTTTTACCAGATTCATATTGCCCGCGACTGGTTCAACGATAACGGCTGCAATTTCCTTGCCAATTTCATTAAAAATCTTTTCCAAGCTATCGATATCGTTATAACTTAACACCAGGGTATGGGCTGCAGTCTCAGGTGGAACACCGGCTGAACTTGGATGACCAAAAGTCAATGCACCAGAACCTGCTTTTACCAATAAAGCATCATCATGACCATGATAGCATCCCTCAAATTTAATAATACGGCTTCTACCTGTATAGCCTCGTGCTAAACGAATAGCGCTCATCCCGGCTTCAGTACCTGAACTCACCAAACGTACTTGCTCTATCGAAGGGAGCAATCCGCAGAGAAGTTCAGCAATTTCCAATTCTGCTTCAGTGGGAGCACCAAAGGATAACCCATTCTGTGCCGCTTCCTGAACTGCTTTAACTACTTTGGGATGAGCATGACCAAGGATAAGTGGCCCCCATGAGCCGACATAATCTATGTAGGGCTTTCCATCCACATCCCAGAAATAGGCGCCCTGACCACGTTTAAAGAAAACAGGCGTGCCGCCAACAGATTTAAAAGCACGCACAGGTGAATTCACACCACCAGGAATATATTTTTGGGAAGATTCATATAATTGTTGATTCAGTGAAGTCATTTACTTACTCGTTATTAAAATGAAGAAGAAAAGGTCTGATCAGTTTTTAAAAATAGCCGGGTAAAATTTTTTGCTACGGATTGAATATTTTGAGCACCATATAATCCATGACTAACCGCGATAGAATCACTTCCACAATTGATCAGTGAAGCGGCATTTGCCAGAGTAATGCCGCCAATTGCAACGATGGGGATGCTCAGTTTGTTTTTTGCTTCAGATAACAAGTCAGTTGATGCTCTTACCGTATTAGTTTTAGTTCTTGAGTAAAAAAAAGCACCAAATGCGACATAATCAGCTCCTTGTCTTTCCGCCTCAAGAGCCAACTCCAGCTGATTATAACAGGACACACCAATAATTTTATTTTGTCCTAAATAATTTCTAGCATCACAAATAGTGATGTCTTCTTTTCCAACATGCACCCCATCTGCGTCGACTTCTATAGCTAGATCATAATGATCATTAATGATTAAAAAAACATTGTGTTGCTTGCAAAGTCTGGCTAATGCTATCGCCTGATGTAGTCGCAATATGGAGTCAGCGATTTTATTTCGATATTGAACATATTGAACGCCAGCCATGAGGACTTGTTGCGTCATTGCACATAGTTGCGCCGTATCAGCTATGTCAGGTGTAATGGCATATAGGCCATTAATTCCATTAGAAATCATTGAAAGTCACTATTCTTCTTCTACTTTATCTTCATCACACGCCCAGAAAAACCTATCTGGCAGGTATTGCCCCATCCCCGGACGAAACCCTGATTTCAGGGCATGCCAAGTATAGTCTTGTGCTTCATAAACACTCTCAGCAATAGGCAAACCATGTGCGAGAGAAGCTGCGATCGCTGATGACAGCGTACAACCTGATCCATGGTAAGCGCCAGATAATCGCTGCCATTCATCTGAACGGACAATGCCTCCAGAATCATATAATGTATTAATTACTTTGACGGTATTTTCATGAGTACCCGTAATCAGGACATATTCGCATCCCATCTGCAATAAACGGTCCGCACTCTGCCTCAAATCAATAATCTCCAATTCGTCTTCATTCTCGAGCACCAGTCGCCTTGCTTCTATGCTGTTTGGTGTGATAATGGTAACTTGCGGAACTAATAAATCGCGAATAGCTGTGATTATTTGTTCACTAGCAAGTGGATCGCCCCGACCAGAGGCGAGGATCGGATCAAGGATTACCGGAATATTTGGGTAATCCGCAATTATTTCAGCTATAGCTACGACAGCCTCGACACTACCGAGCAAACCTATTTTGAAAGCGTCTACTGGCATATCTTCAAGCACGATACGAGCTTGATCTGCAACCCACTCAGAATCTAATGACATTATATTCTCAACGCCGATAGTGTCTTGAATGGTCACTGCAGTGATGACCGAAAGCGGGTGACAACCCATGCTTGCTAATGTGAGAATATCAGCTTGTATACCTGCGCCACCGCTTGGGTCGCTTGCAGCAAATGATAATACTTTTGGGGGTGGTTGGGACATGCGATAATACCGTAAAATATAATTTTAACTTAAAAGGATGTTTCTATCTATCATGTCAGTTGATGAAAATCAGGTTTATCACCGATACATGTGCTTGATCTGTGGTTATATCTATGACGAAGCCGAAGGTGCGCCACAAGAGGGAATTCCTCCTGGAACAAAATGGGAAGACGTGCCGATTAATTGGACTTGCCCTGAATGTGGAGCGCGTAAAGAAGATTTCGAAATGATAAAAATATAATGCGCATACTTCACACGATGTTAAGAGTAGGTAACCTCGAAAAATCTATTCATTTTTATACCAATATTTTGGGTATGAAGATCTTGCGTCAAAAAGAATACCCAGATGGAAAATTCACACTGGTATTTGTCGGCTATCAAAATGAATCAGAAGAGAGTGTTTTAGAACTAACTTATAATTGGGGAATAGAAAAATATGATCTTGGAACAGCATTTGGTCATATTGCAATAGAAGTAGACGATGCTTATGAAGCATGTGAAAAAATAAAAAAACTGGGAGGTAAAATAACGCGTGAAGCTGGTCCAATGAAACATGGTTCTACCATTATTGCATTTGTTGAAGATCCAGATAGTTATAAAATTGAGCTTATTCAAAGAAAGTGAAATGAATCGATATAACTAATAAACTGTATAAAGATATCAAAGCAGTAAAATTACCTCCGGCAAAGCCGGAGGCTTATTTCTGTTAATCCCTCAAAAGGGTAAGAATTGGTGCCACCTAAAGGTGGCATCACATACCAAGCTTGAGCTGATCATAATGCTCGTTCTCCTTCTCTTGATATCAGATATATTCTCTGACCATCTCTTCATCTAACCCTACGGTTGATACAAAATAACCACGTACCCAAAAATTTTCACTTATGAAATTCCTCGATTTCCCCTTGAATCTCCACCCAATCGATATGGCAATTTTTCTCTTGATATACCCTATTACGTAGTCACCCATGGAAAATGCCTGAAATTCTGATGAACACTGTGTTTTGGGTAGAAATCCATCCTCTTAAACTCTTGAGAATTTATAAGAGTTCTTTGCATAACTATTTTTTTTTGGATGGTTTAGTATTTTTAAGTAATTGATTTTATGAGTCATACATACACAAAAAACTCTAAAAATACTCCAAAAACACAGTTATGCAGAGGTCTCTATAGTATCAACATCAAAAACTGACGGAAATTCAAGGAACTATATAGAAAGCTCAAATAAATTGATTACAATCCACAGATGACTTATCCGTCTTCATTTCGCTGCAAAGTCTTATCCGTTGGCAAGAAGGAAGGACTTACAATTGCGCAGGTGGCGGCGCGTTTTT
>CAZKPL010000055.1:0-17095 GCA_964554625.1 uncultured Nitrosomonas sp.
ATCTGGATTGTGATCGCGGCTGTTTGTGTTCACCTGATTGGCTATCGCTATTACAGCCTGTTTATCTCACGGCGTGTGTTGGGTCTTGATTCCGAGCGCATCACGCCGGCTCATAAATTTAACGATGGGCTGGATTATGTGCCGACGAATAAGTACGTGCTGTTTGGCCATCACTTTGCTGCGATTGCCGGCGCTGGACCTTTGGTTGGTCCGATTCTGGCTGCCCAGATGGGTTATCTTCCCGGCTTGCTGTGGTTGCTGATCGGCGTTGTTTTGGCTGGCGCGGTCCAGGACTTTATTGTGCTATTCATGTCCATGCGGCGCGATGGCCGCTCATTGGGCGATATGATCAAATCTGAGCTGGGGCCTGTCCCCGGTATGATCGCGCTGGTGGGCACCTTCTTCATCATGCTGATTCTGTTAGCTGTATTGGCATTGATTGTGGTCAAGGCGCTGGCTGAATCACCCTGGGGAACCTTTACCGTGGCCGCGACCATTCCGATTGCATTCTTCATGGGCATTTATGCGCGCTATATCCGGCCAGGACAAATTGGCGAGGTTTCCTTGATCGGCTTTATCCTGCTCATGCTCGCGATCGTCGGAGGGCAATCCATTCAGGAAAACCCTGCACTGGCAGTTTTATTTACTTTTGATGGCGTGCAATTAACCTGGATGCTGATTGCGTATGGCGCGTTTGCTTCGGTGCTGCCTGTCTGGCTGTTGCTGGCGCCACGGGATTATTTATCGACTTTCCTGAAAATCGGAACGATAGTCGGATTAGCTGTGGGGGTGCTGGCTATTTCGCCGGAGCTCAAAATGCCAGCGATCACTCAATTTGTTGATGGGACGGGGCCAGTGTGGTCTGGCAGCTTGTTTCCCTTCCTTTTTATCACCATCGCATGTGGCGCGGTATCAGGTTTTCATTCGTTAATCTCATCTGGCACCACGCCCAAAATGATTAAGAATGAGAAGGATGCCCGCTTCATCGGCTACGGCGCCATGCTGATGGAGTCATTTGTTGCGATTATGGCATTGGTGGCTGCTTCAATCATCGAACCTGGAATTTATTTTGCAATGAATAGTCCGGCGGCATTGATTGGCGCTACCGCTGAGTCTGCTGCACAAGCCGTTTCACAATGGGGATTTCATCTCACGCCGGAAATGCTGACGCAAACTGCTAAAGACGTGGGTGAAAATACCATCATCTCGCGGACAGGCGGAGCGCCTACACTGGCTGTCGGCATGGCGCAAATTCTGTCCAATTTTATCGGCGGACAGGCAATGATGGCATTCTGGTATCACTTCGCGATCATGTTCGAGGCGCTTTTTATCCTGACCGCAGTTGATGCGGGTACCCGGGCGGGAAGATTCATGTTGCAGGATCTGCTCGGCACTTTTATTCCTGCCATGAAACGCACCGATTCACTTTCTGCAAACCTGATAGCTACCGTGTTATGTGTCAGTGGCTGGGGATATTTCCTGTATCAGGGAGTCATCGATCCATTAGGCGGGATCAATACCTTGTGGCCGTTATTCGGCATTACCAATCAGATGCTCGCTTGCATCGCACTCATTTTGTGCACTTGCATCCTGTTCAAAACACAGCGCGACCGTTATGCATGGATCACCATTGTGCCTACCGTCTGGATTGCCTGCACGACCTTAACCGCTGCTTGGCATAAGATATTTAATGATAATCCCCGCATTGGCTTTCTCGCCCACGCGAACTCATACGAGGCGGCGCTCAGCGATGGGAACCTGCTTGCACCCGCCAAATCGGCTGCCCAGATGCAGCAGGTGATTTTTAATGATTATCTGGACGCCGGGCTCGCTGCAATGTTCATGGGCATTCTTCTGAGTATGCTGTTTTTTGGTTTCCGAACCGTATTGCTTGCACGTAGAGCCGCTCGAATCGAATTATCTCCTATCAATCCTTATTAATTCTTAAAACTTACTCAATAGAGCCTTTCCATCATGTTAAAGAAAATTATCCAGGCAGGTCGTTATTTAGGGCAAAGCATGCGATTGATGGTCGGCATGCCTGAATATAGTGTGTATGTCGCGCATATGAAAGAGGCGCATCCTGATAAGGTAATCATGTCTTATGAGGCATTTTTTCGTGAACGCCAGGAGGCGCGTTATGGCGGCAAAATCAGCCGTTGCTGTTAATTTCTTTTATTGAAATGAGCGTTACCCAATCCGGGGCAGACTATCCGGTACTGAAATGTAAACAAACGTGAATGTGGCAGGCGACAAGGATGCTTTCAATCAGGAAACGCTATGTTGCCGAACATGTCATTCTGATCAATGTTCCAGCCCATCACGTTGCTACTGATAGCATAGTGCTGTCTGTTTCAAATAATGCTGACGTTCTCGAATATCATTCTGGTGATTGCACTGTCACTGTCGTCATGCTATTCCAGCCAAAGCATGGTCATTCATCACAAGAAAAGAGCGATTTCGATATTTCAATACTCGCTTTACCCATTTTCCAGGGTAATCGCAATCATTAACCTTTATAAATATAGTTAATATAGGTCGATATCATCATGACAACGAACAACACAAGAGACAAAACGATGCGTATCGTTAATGATTTGACCATGCGCGTGCTCTCTCCGCCATCCTTAAGCATGTAGTAAAGCGCGGATCCGAGGCTGTAAAGTATTATCAGCAATAGTAAAATAGCAAAGATCTTCAATTTTTATTCCTGTAATTGTTGGAATTTACTTATATTGATCATCAAGCCTAAGCAATAAATAACCGAGTGTCTTGTCTTATTTAGTTGCTGGCTCAGCTTTATTGTAACTGATAACCGTAACTTATATGATTGATCCGATCACTTCCAACTAGTCTTTTGAAATTCCCTAATCATTCCTTCAATTTTTATTAAAACTATATGCCGAGTCAGCACAATACGGCCGAACTTCCACCAGCCGTTCTTCTGATGGGACCGACAGCCAGCGGAAAATCAAATGTCGCCATGGAAATTGCCCAATATTTTCCAGTTGAAATCATCAGCGTAGATTCAGCGCAGGTCTACCGGGAGATGAATATCGGGAGTGCTAAACCTGACCACCATGCCTTGGCTGCAGTACCTCATCATCTGATTGATTTAATTAATCCGGATGAACATTATTCTGCTGCACAATTCCGCAAAGATGCCCTCATAAAAATGGATGAAATCACGGCGAAAGGAAAAATTCCCCTATTGGTGGGAGGCACCATGCTTTACTTTAAAGCCTTGAGAGAAGGTCTCTCTGAACTTCCTCCGGCAGATAACAGTCTCCGTAAGGAAATTGAAATGGTTGCTGAAAAGAAAGGCTGGCCGGAAATGCATCAAATGCTGAGCCAGCTTGACCCTGTTAGCGCAGCGCGCATCAAACCTCATGATAGCCAACGCATTCAGCGGGCGCTGGAAGTATGCCATCTCACTGGCCGGCCCATGTCAGCAGTGCTCACGGAGCCGAAAAACATGAGTCTTCCTTATCGTTTAGTTAGCATAGCATTACGACCAACTGACCGGAAAGTTCTGCATCAGCGTATTCTTCTCCGTTTTGAGAAAATGCTGGAAATGGGATTAATTGATGAAGTACGTACTATCCGTGACCAATATTGTGTGAATGCTGAAACTCCATCGATGCGCTGTGTCGGCTATCGACAGGTATATAGGTATCTGGATAATCTCATTAGCCTTACTACAATGAAAGATATGGGAATTGCAGCCACGCGACAATTAGCTAAACGGCAATTAACCTGGTTACGGGGAATGACAGGATTACAGGAATTCGACTGCCTTGCGGATAATTTGTCCCAACAAGTGATCACCTACTTGCAAACAACGAATCTTGCAACGAATAACTGATTGACATTCAAGCCCCTCCTTCTCACTATATTACTCCAAGCTAACTTTAAGGAGGACAATATGGGAATGCGTAATAAATTATGGATTTTAATTGCAATACTCTTTAGTTTTGTGGCCATGACGGGCTGCGGCAATTCTGAAAGAGTTCATAAATCCTGGATAGTGCCACCTGAGGGGCCTCGTTATGAGGATAGCGACATTCTTAACAATCTCAAATCGAGACTATCTGCTAATCCAGATCTGAAAGACCTGGCTGTCAATATTAGCGTGAAAAACGGCGAGGTATCCATCGATGGTCTGGTTGACAATCAGGCCCAGGCCGATCAGATTACCATGCAAGCTTGGTTAGTTGATGGCGTTCAAAGGGTTGATAATCAGACTCACTTAAAAAGATAATCAATCAACGTCAAACCAACAGACTCTATATAAGGGATAACAAGAAACACTGACGCTGCCCCGGAGAAACCCCGGGGTTTGTTTGATATCCTCTGCTCCGATTGCTGTTAAATCCCCCGCAACAATTCGTTAATCCCCGTTTTGGAACGGGTTTTAGCATCAACCTGTTTAACAATCACTGCACAATAGAGGCTATATTGCTTGTTCTCAGATGGCAGGCTTCCTGACACCACGACTGAACCTGGCGGTATTCGCCCGTAGCTGATTTCTCCGGTTTCACGATGATATATCTTGGTGCTCTGGCCAATATAGACTCCCATCGAAATGACCGAATTTTCCCCGACAATGACCCCTTCAACAATTTCGGAGCGCGCCCCAATAAAACAATTATCTTCAATGATCGTGGGATTGGCTTGCACAGGTTCCAGCACGCCGCCAATACCTACCCCCCCTGATAAATGAACATTTTTACCAATCTGTGCACACGATCCCACGGTAGCCCAAGTATCAACCATGGTGCCCTCATCCACATAAGCGCCAATATTGACATAAGAAGGCATCAGCACCACATTATTGGCGATAAATGAGCCTCTGCGGACAGCTGCAGGCGGTACTACCCGGAACCCGCCATCACGAAAATCTCTGGAACTATAATCCGCAAATTTGGATGGAATTTTATCGAAGTAATTGGAAAAACCACCCTTGATGAAGCTGTTATCTTCGATCCGGAAAGATAATAACACCGCTTTTTTGACCCATTGGTGCGTTATCCACTCTCCACCAGTTTTTTCAGCAACACGTAATTTGCCGCTGTCAAGCAGACTAATGACTTGTGCAATCGACTCTTTGAGATTTGCTTCGACATTACGCGGCGTAATCTCAGCACGACGCTCAAAAGCTTCTTCAATAATGGCCTGCAATTGTTCCATGCTATTCCTTAAAACGTTTAATCAATTCAGATACAACAATCTTTTATTCTTTCCATTGCTTCCACGCATTCAGCTAATGGAGCGACCAATGCTATGCGTACGAAATTTTCGCCCGGGTTAATACCATGGGCTTCACGCGCAAGATAACTGCCTGGCAAAACATTGACATTATAATCGCGATAGAGCTTTTGAGTGAATTCAGTATCACTGAGGGGCGTTTTTACCCATAGATAAAAAGCGGCATCGGGCATGGCAACAGGCAAGTGCCCTGTCATGATTGCCATGGCTGTATTGAATTTCTCCCGGTACATGCGACGATTTTCAATCACGTGCTGCTCATCAGCCCAGGCAGCCTTACTGGCAGCCTGCACCGCAGGGTTCATAGCACTACCGTGATAAGTGCGGTATAACAAAAATTTTTTCAGAATAGCAGCATCTCCTGCCACAAAACCGGAGCGCATCCCAGGCACATTGGAGCGCTTGGATAAGCTACTGAACACAACTAGCCGGGGAAACCCGTCTCGACCCAACCGGTGCGCTGCTTCCATAGCGCCTAACGGAGGGTGGCCCTCGTCAAAATAAATCTCCGAATAACATTCATCTGAGGCAATAATGAATCCATAACGATCAGAAAGTGCAAATAATTGCTGCCACTCATCCAGCGTCATTACCCTGCCGGTAGGGTTATTCGGCGAACAAACGTAGATAAGTTGAGTACGTGACCAAATAGCATCAGGCAACTGCGTATAATCCAATACAAAATTATTTTCGACCAGAGTGTTGAGAAAATGGGGAGTCGCTCCAGCTAACAGCGCTGCGCCTTCATAAATCTGATAAAAAGGATTTGAGCACACCACCACCGGTGGTTGAGCGCTATGGGCATCAATAACGGCCTGGGCAAATGAAAACAACGCTTCACGGCTGCCATTGACCGGAATCACTTCTGCATCAGGATCAATTGTTGTTAAGTGATAACGCTGCACTAGCCAGGCAGCGATGCTCGTACGCAACCACTTTGCACCGAGCGTTGTAGGATAATGCGCCAGTCCATCAAGATTATGGACCAGTTCCTGGCGAATGAAATCAGGTGTTGCGTGTTTCGGCTCGCCAATGTGCAAATTGATAGGGGATAATGATGGGTTAGGTATAATTCCCTCAAGTAACTTTGAAAGTTTCTGAAAAGGGTATGGCTGCAAGCTGTTCAGCATTGGGTTCATTCTGGTATGTCTATGGTTAGGCTATAAGTAGTCAATGTATCTCAAAAATGACCTCTTCCAGCTTACACGGTTTTATTCAATTGTTTGATAAAAGCAAACCATTATAAAGGGCAGCGTTAATGTTGGCCAAACAAAAAAATATCGTCCCTATAACCGCTTTGCTGATTGGCGCAGCTATTTGGGGTGTAGCCTGGTATCCCTATCGTTTACTGGAACAGTCCGGGATTAGGGGAGAAGCTTCTACTACCCTCACTTACTTTGTCGCCTTATTAATGGGGATTATGTTATTCCACAAACAAATCCGAACATCCAATTTTCTGGACAAAGCCGTTTATTTATTGGTCTGGATTGGTGTGTGTTCAGGTTTGGCGAATCTTGCCTATATTCTAGGAATTATCCATGGTGAAGTCATGCGTGTATTACTCCTATTTTATCTGGCACCATTGTGGACGATTCTATTTGCTCGCACTTTGCTTAACGAAAAACTTAGCCCGCGTGGATATTGGGTCATTCTGCTATCAATCCTCGGCGCAATGACGATGCTATGGCAGCGAGGAAATGTTTTTCCTTTTCCCGTCTCATATGGTGATTGGATGGGATTATCGGGTGGCATTATGTTTGCCCTCGCCAATGTACTGGTTCGTAAAGACCAACGGCATAATGTTCAATTAAAATCACTGGCAATATGGCTGGGTGTCACGCTTACTGGTTTTTCTGCGACATGGCGTATGGAATCTCTTCCATTGATCTCAAATATCTCTACTGATACCTGGCTACTTTTACTGGGGCTAGGATTAACAATTTTCTTCTTGAGTATCATATTGCAATATGGTTTAACGCATATTCCGGCGAATCAGGCTATTGTCATTATGTTGTTCGAGCTGATCATTGCCGCCATCGCTTCATACTTCCTTACTAATGAAGTCATGACGCTTAGAGAGTGGATAGGTGGTTTAATGATCGTTTCAGCAAGCCTCTTTTCTACAAAAATCAATCATGAAGATTCCATGTCTTAACAGACATGATATTGATAATCATGTTGACAAGTAGAGGGCTGTTCGCTAATTTCCAAAGCACAGATTAGCCTGGAATCATAAATTTATATAGGCCTGTAACACAATTAAAGCATTAGTCAATCACATCTTTGCTTTGTCACATATGATCTTGATTCTTCTTCTATCTAATTCAAGAGCCTAATCAATAGTTAAATGAAAAAAATTCTTCCAATACTCTGTATCTTGTCCATTACAGCTTGTGTAAGTAAAGAAAAATTTATCGATACATTGGATCATAAAAAAGACTGGGTAGAGCTTCAAACGCAATTACCCACTTATCCCGACACCAGCAACCTGCTGGAATTTAAGGTGGGCCCTACGAGTAATCACCGGTATTATGTGGATAGCACATCCATCACTATCGGGAAGGACGGGGTAATTCGTTACAGCTTAGTAGTGAAATCTGTACAAGGTGCAGAGAATACGACTTTTGAAGGGATACGTTGTGAAACAAGAGAAAAAAAGCGCTATGCTCTGGGCCGCAATGACAAAACTTGGGGACAACCCCGTGTTTCCGAGTGGCAAAGGCTTGAGAACATCACACAGGATTACGCTCAGCGTGAACTTGCCAAATATTATTTCTGCCCACGAGGACTTATCGTCGGATCGCCAGAAGAAGCCATTCAAGCGTTAAAAGCAGGCGCTCATCCGAAAGCCCTCCGATAAAGAGTAATATAAGTCCCCGCACTGACTGGACCAATCGCTCCCCTCGACATCTCGCCATAAAGCGGTACTACTCTGAGCAATAGCCGAATTTAACCAGCATAAGAAGAACAACGGGATAATGCAGAGTTTGATTCTTAATCGAAAAAAAACGTACTCAATTTTTTTCTCGAACGCATTGGATCATTACTCACTTAACCAGATTTTATGAAGATATGCCCGGTTCAAAGCCAGCCATTGCAATGCGATGATCGCGCTGGCTGAAATAATTTTTCCCGAACCTAACATTGCTAACGCGTTACCCAGCGACATGACATGCACTTGAATATCTTCCCCTTCTTCCACTTTGCCATAGATCCCGCCCATATGGGTTGAGTCGACCTTACCGCAAAATAAAGCAATGCGCTCGCTGGTTCCACCTGGACTGACTAAGTAATCGTAGAGGGGGACAAGGTCAAGGATGTCACAGCCGGCTTCTTCTACCGCTTCTCTCTTCACGACATTTTCTGCAGTTTCATCCGCTTCGATAATACCCGCGACAATTTCAAGTAGCCATGGTCCCGTGGCGACCGACATTGCGCCCACCCGAAATTGTTCGATCAGCACGACTTGATCCCTCGTTGGGTCATAAGGAAGAATAGCGGCTGCATGACCGCGCTCTAACATTTCACGAATAATGGGTCGACTCCAATCACCATTAAACAGACGATGACGCAAAGTATACCGCTCCATACGGAAGAAACCGTGGAAACACAGATCTTTCTGTACAATCTCCACATCTGCTTCAGTCATGCCTGCTTCCTCGTCAATAAAATCGTTGGATATCCGTTTACAAAAGTACCAAATTATTTCTATGGATGAGTTCGGCTTCATCCACATAACCGAGAATGGTTTGAATTTCATGACTCGGTTGTCGCATGATTTTTCGGGTCTCTCTGGCACTGTAATTGATTAAACCACGCGCGATTTCATTTCCTTCGTGATCCAGGCAAGCCACTGCTTCTCCTCGCTCGAAATTACCCCTGACATCTACCACTCCGATTGGTAATAAACTTTTTCCATCCGTGATAAGAGCTTTCATAGCGCCCGAGTCGAGAGCTATACTACCGCGAATTTGTAAATGGTCAGCTAGCCATTGCTTTCGCGCCACGAGGACTGGCATGTTGGATAGCAAACAAGTGCCAATTGTCTCACCTTGTGCCAAACGAATGAGCACGTCAGCTTCTCTGCCTGATGCAATAAGGGTGTGTGCGCCACTCCTCGCTGCACGTTTGGCCGCAATCACTTTACTTTGCATGCCGCCACGTCCAATTTCACTACCGGCACCTCCCGCCATGGCCGCTATCTGAGGATCCCCGGCATTGGCTTCTTGGATCAATTTGGCATCCCTATCTTTTCTCGGATCACTGGTAAATAATCCGGCTTGATCTGTAAGGATAACGAGTGCGTCGGCTTCAGTAAGATTGGTAACCAATGCAGCCAAGGTATCATTGTCACCAAAACGTATCTCATCAATTGCAACCGTATCATTTTCGTTGATAATCGGAATGATATTCAGCTTCAACAAGGTAGTCAGCGTTGAGCGGGCATTCAAGTAGCGCTTGCGGTTGGATAAATCATCATGGGTGAGCAATACTTGTGCCGTAAGCAGCTCATACCGACCAAAACAGGCGGCGTATGCTTGCGCTAGCCCCATTTGCCCAACAGCAGCGGCAGCCTGCAGCTCATACAATGCAGTGGGACGTTTTTTCCAGCCTAGTCGCTGCATTCCCTCAGCTATAGCGCCTGAAGAAACCAATATAATCTCTTTCCCCCTATCTTTGAGCTGAGAAATCTGGGCGGCCCAACATGCGAGTGCATCATGATCAAGCCCCTGCCCCTGATTGGTGACAAGACTACTCCCAACTTTGATAACAATACGACGAGCTTGTTGCAGTATTGATTGATTCATTATTCAGTAGCCACCGCTAATTCTTGCTCGAGATAATTCATGATGGCATAAGTCAATGTATTACACCCTTCACCTGTTAACCCTGAAACCCCAAACCACTTGTCTTTCCATCCGAAATCAAGAATAAATTTATTACACAGCATATCGCGCTCTGTATCGGGCAGCATATCAATTTTATTTAGCACTAACCAACGAGGTTTCTGATAAAGTATTTCATCGTATTTTCTGAGCTCATCGATAAGTGCCTTCGCTTCATGAACAGGGTTGACGTGCTCACCTAATGGCGCAATGTCAATAACGTGAAGGAGTAAACGCGTTCTTGCCAAGTGTTTCAGAAAACGATGTCCCAACCCTACCCCTTCTGCAGCGCCTTCTACCAAACCGGGAATATCTGCCATGACGAAGCTTCGATCTTGACCCACTCGTACTACACCCAGATTTGGATGGAGCGTGGTAAATGGATAATCTGCTACTTTGGGGCGCGCTGCCGATACTGCCCGAATCAAGGTTGATTTCCCAGCATTTGGCATTCCCAAAAGTCCAACATCTGCCAATACCTTGAGTTCCAACTTCAGCTCAAAAGCTTGTCCAGGTTCGCCATAGGTAAATTGCCTTGGTGCTCGGTTAGTACTCGATTTGAAATGGATGTTGCCTAATCCTCCTGTTCCACCTTTGGCCAAGAGTATTTTTTGTTGGT
Source organism: uncultured Nitrosomonas sp. (assembly GCA_964554625.1). GTDB lineage: Bacteria > Pseudomonadota > Gammaproteobacteria > Burkholderiales > Nitrosomonadaceae > Nitrosomonas. Next base: position 10,774 of record CAZKPL010000055.1, read on the forward strand.
GGTGTTGTAGATCCGCGATGATTTCTCCAGTAACCATATTAGTAATCATTGTTCCTACCGGCATGCGTAGAATAATATCGTCTGCACCTTTACCATAACAGTCTGATCCGCGCCCATTTTCACCTTTCCTGGCACGGAATATTGGCGTGAACCGATACTCGACAAGAGTATTAATATTATGGTCAGCAATCGCATAAATACTACCGCCATGCCCACCATCTCCGCCGTCTGGCCCACCTTTCGGAATAAATTTCTCCCGACGAAAACTGGCTATGCCATCGCCTCCATCACCTGCGAATACTTGAATCTTTGCTTCATCAATGAATTTCATAAATCTATCTTATTCCAGCAACGATTCTGGATACCAGAATAAATAAGAATAATACTTAGAAGGTAAATATCACCAATAAAAAAGCCCCATCATACTGAATGGGGCTTTTTTAGAATTTGACGAGTTTAAACGGGTATAATTGATACAGTTCTGCGCTTATATACACTTTTTATACCAAATAGAACCTTACCCTCAATTTTTGCGTATAACGTATGATCTTTACCAATTCCAACATTGTCGCCAGGATGAAACTGGGTACCACGTTGACGAATAATAATGCTTCCAGCCTTAATCAGCTCTCCTCCAAAACGTTTCACCCCCAATCTCTTGGAATGAGAATCACGTCCATTTCGCGAGCTGCCGCCTGCTTTTTTATGTGCCATGCAAACCCCTTGCTTCTGTTATTTACGCTGAAATACTTGTAATCTGTATTTCAGTATAATTTTGTCGATGTCCTTGATGTTTTTGATAGTGTTTGCGACGACGCATCTTAAAAATGCGTATTTTATCGTGCCGCCCATGCCCTATAACGGTAGCATTAACCTTTGCACTATCAAGAAACGGCTTTCCAACTGAAACGCTTTCGCCTTCAGAAACCATTAACACTCGATCAATTATTAAATCGCTGCCAGCTTCTACCGCTAACTGCTCTATTTTAAGTTTATTACCAACTTCTACACGGTATTGTTTCCCGCCAGTTTTTATTACAGCATACATATCCTATTCCCTATTCATCCTCTTTCTTATACTTTAAAATTATACAATTCTATGAGTATTTTGTGTGATAAATATTTAATATCTATTTACACCATCTAGCTTGACACTTAAGCCGAGACATTTCTACCATAGCTATTTCTTCAAGGGGTTGTTGTGCCAATCGAACGTATTAGAAGCTTTATTGCTCAAGACATGAGCGCTGTTAATGCTGTTATACAACAAAAGCTTCATTCTCAGGTCGCACTTGTTCACCAGGTAAGCGAATATATCATTCACAATGGGGGCAAACGACTGCGGCCAGCTTTAGTTATTTTGTCTGCTGGTATCTTTGGTTATTCTGGGCAATATCACCATCATTTAGCTGCGGTAGTTGAATTCATTCATACGGCAACACTGTTACATGATGATGTAGTAGACGAATCTCAGCTGCGGCGTAATAAGGCCACTGCAAATGCTTTGTTTGGTAATGCCGCCAGCGTATTAGTGGGGGATTTTCTCTATTCACGCGCCTTCCAGATGATGGTGGAAGTAAACAACATGCGCGTGATGCAGGTACTCTCTGATGCCACTAATATCATTGCTGAAGGTGAAGTACTACAATTACTTAACTGCCGAGATCCTAATGTGGAAGAAGAGAATTATCTGCGTGTTATCCGATTCAAAACTGCCAAGCTTTTTGAGGCCGCTGCACGTCTGGGGGCAATCCTTGGCAATGCCACCCAATCCGAGGAAGAGGCTTTAGCAGTTTACGGAATGCATCTAGGTACAGCATTCCAATTAATTGATGATCTGCTTGATTATTCCGGCGATCATCAGGATACTGGTAAAAACCTGGGTGATGACCTTGCAGAAGGCAAACCAACACTTCCTCTGATTTATGCCATGCGCACAGGTTCAGAAAAGCAAGCATGCGTCATACGCGAAGCCATTAAATCAGGTGGAGAAAGTGGATTCCAGACTATTCTAGAAATTATTCAGGAGACAGGCGCTCTTGCCTACTCGAAGCAGCGTGCACAAAATGAAGCAGAGATGGCTTCGGAAGCTATCGCAATGCTGGCTGATTCTAGCTACAAGGAATGTTTGTTACAATTGGCTGATTTCGCTGTAACGAGAAATCACTGACTGATGCAACTTAGCTAATTCCTCTCGTTGCCACCAAAGTAAGCTTGAGATTAAACTCAACGCATCTAATGCAGGTTTACAAGATATTTCACGGGGTGTAGCTCAGCCTGGTAGAGTACTGCGTTCGGGACGCAGGCGTCGGAGGTTCAAATCCTCTCACCCCGACCAACCTTATAAAGAAGTAATCTTCCCATCATGCTGAGACCCCTTATGTTATTCAACGAAGGCAAGGAGTAAAATTAAAACTTTGGAGTAATCATGCAACATCTTGAAGAAGTCAGAAACATTTTAGCTGATGTCCTCAACCTAGGAGAACGTAAAAATTCTCTTAAAGAAGATTCCGTCTTACTTGGAAATATTCCGGAACTGGATTCAATGGCAGTCGTTAATATCATTACTGCCTTGGAAGAGTATTACGACATTTCAGTGAATGACGATGAAATCAGCGCTAAAACTTTTGCAACACTTGGTAGCTTGGCCCATTTTGTTGAACAAAAGTTGTCCCAATGAAAGAAGCATAGAAGTCCTCCTACAGAGTTTTTTCTCAAAACTGATACATGGGAGGCAATTTTCTCTTTACTACGCTACGAACCCACCAGAAATATGTTCATCCACGGCATGGTTAAATTATCTTTGGCAAAATCCAGCGGTAATTTAACATCCATGCTTCAGGAATTGATCAGATATCAGCCTGATTGCTTGTCTCAGTATGCGATTGACGGCGGAGAAAGTGTTTCGCTTTTCTGGCGATCTTGATTAATGTCATTCGAAAATTGGATCGCTCAACCCATGACCAGTAAAGAGTGCGTGTTGATTTTGCCAAGGATCTTTTATAACGCGCGTCACCCGCCATGAAGTCATATTCAATAAAACCGCGCTCACAGTAATTCTGGGCAGCAAGATAATGTGTGACCAAGCCAGGTTTAATTTTCGAATCTGCTTCGTATGCAAAACCTGATTGATAAAAATAAACCTTGCCATCGAGTAAAAAATTATAGATGTAGCCAATTGTATGATCTCCTGCTGAAACACGGAGAAGTTCGACAGCTCGCTCTGGCAGCAAGCGTTGTATCAAGGCTTTGTGAAAATGAATAAAGCGTGGCGACCGGAAACCACCTGGCTGACCACGTCGCGCCCATGCTGCCCGGTGCAGATCCGCAAGTGCATCTAGATGCTTCAGACTTTCATCAAGATTTTGGGCCACATCAATCCTCAACGCCCCTCTCTCCTCGTATAATTTGATGCTTCTTCGAATCTGCGTACGCGTGTTGGAAGAGAAGTATCTGTCCAGACCGCCATCTCCAAGCGATCTGAGGTCAATATAGGGACTTTTCTTATCGATCAAATGCCACTCACCAGGCAACGCGCGGGTTTGCAAACGCGCAATAAGAGAGGATTCTGTGTATCCCGCCAGATAAAGTTGATCCCATGATTGCCGTGCTAGATAGGCGACCAGCGAATCGAGAATAAATTCCTCATAACCCGGCAGGCAAAGTACATCGTTGTACTCAATAAAAGGAGCGTTCTCATCTATTTCAGCAGCAGTATTTAAAATCGCCAGTCTAATAGGAAAAGGCCCAAGCTTTGCGGGGCGGAATAACAGAATTACTCCTGCTATACAAATATCATTCTGCCACCAAGAGAGCAATTTACCGCTGAAATCCATGCCATAGATATCCAACCAGGTCTGTATCCATTGCGGTGAAAGAAAAATACTGCCTACTTGCACCTCACTAAAAAGCTTAGACCACCATACTGGCGGACCGGAAGTTGGGTTGAAGGCTTCTTCCCTTAACTTAGGTTCCACTGGATTTTTATTAATATGATTAAGCATAAATACCGTAGGATGCCTCCCGGCTCGATATACCATACACAGTGCCGACCGCCCTGAATAGCGATATACTCGACTGCATCGTCTGGATAGCTTTTGCTTTTCGGGAATTATGCATCAAATACTGTCCAGTAGTTGTGCAAACTCACGAGTTCGCTCGCGCCTAGAAGCCATCTCAACGGCACTGGGTGCAGGCATCATCCCTTCAACATCGGAACGCATAAATCGCCTCAATAAATCCACTATATCAGATGGCTGATTAAGCTTAGCAATGGATCGAACACCAGCTTTCATCAGAGTCTGAGCAGTGTCGCCTTCCGGCTCCGCAAGTGCAATGATTGGACGATTGCAACGAAAATACTCATAGAGTTTAGCAGGAATTTGATAATTACAGATGGCAGCCTGCATAATTAGCAACCCATCTGCCCTAGACATCTCAGTTAACGCGTCCCGGTATGGGAGAGGAGGCAATATTTCCACGAGTGATTGCAATTGATACTTTTCCACCAGATCCTGTATAAGTGATTCATGAACTGGCGCGCGAAAGCGAATCTTAAATCTTGAAGCATCAATTTCACGCAGATCACGCAGCTTGGCTATTGCTTGAAACAGATGGCTGGGATTGCGCTCCATCGGATAGACAATTCCGCTGTGCAGAATAGTAAGTTTACCGATATTTAAAGGCAAACTACTGAATTCAAGCCCAGTAAATGCCTCCTCATCATAACCATTTTCGATACAAACCAATTGACCGTGATAATCAGGATATTGCTGAGCATAAAATCGCACTGCTCCGGATGTCGTGAATGTACATTTGACTGCGCTTGAAAAAACTTTATGTTCAACACGTTTAAAACTCTGCCATAGTCGAGGATCGCTCGGATCCCCCTCTTGAGCCATCGGATCCCTAAAATCAGCAATCCAGGAAATGCCAGAAAGACGATGTAATGTATGTGCAATAAGATGCGCCGTAGCAATAGGGTAAGTCGACCAGATGACATCTGGTTTATAACGAGAGATCAATTGCATTCCATATAGAACAGCACCTGGCCACCAACTTAACCAGCGGTCAGGGCGTGAAGTTGCAGCCAGGTAGCGTCCTCGGATCGAAAGACTTCTCGCTGCGTCGAATGCGGGTGCTCTCACAACAACGCAATTCTGTGGAATATCTTTTAATTGATCATTACTCTTTTGCACATAGGCATTGGTAGTAGTGGTCAGTACAAGAGGCTGCCAGTCAAACTCAGGAAGGTACTTTGCAAATCGTAAAGTTCTTTGAATGCCACTACTACCCGCCAAGGGTGGAAAATGGTAAGCAATCATCAATATCCGCTTCACAAAAACCTCAAAAAATTATTGAATGTACTTCAATCTGAACAGAATCTCCAGTTAGGGATTGCTTTGCTCCCAATTGTTGCAGAACAGGAGTCTTGGTTTAGGTAACATAGCTGTTATTCGAAGAATTAGGCTGGGATGCATATCTCTGACCCATATGATACGACACAAAATGTGCGCTTCAATCATTAGCACCTCCAGCATGAATAAAAGCTATCATTTACTCTCCAGAAACTTATCGATAATTATACCTCAACGAAAATCTATTAACGACCATGGTAGTTGTCACCACCCCAGAAGATGAAAGAAACTATGAGGCGTAAGGTAGGAGGAGCAGGTAGAGGTCGTAAAAACTTTTGGGGTATTTGAATATGACGTTAACGTGACACGTTGAACTGACTCGCACCCCGGATTGCTTCCATTGAGAGCGCCCGCTAAATAGGCCGTTGACGATTTACTGTCTTCAAGCAAATTGGGTATCAATCAAACGAAGGCAAGATGGAACTTATAATCTCTTCCAATATGAAATGATTCTGAAGAGGGTGTTTATTTCCAGCGAGAAATGAGTCTGGGCAATTGGATTCTGAATTGGTCATGATGGCAAGGCATGGTGATCGACATGGATGAAGCAAAGCTACAAACGGTGGCACAGGTTAAGGCGTTTCTGGAAGGGACGCATGATATTGCGCTCAAGGCTCCCAAGGTGGAACACTATGGGTTTATCGAGAGGGTGTTGAAGCGATTTGGCTATACCTGACTGTCTCGGTGCGGCAAAGGCGTGGTATTACGCTATCTTAAACGCATGACAGGCCTGTCACGGCAACAGGTAACGCGATTAGTTGAGCAGCATGGTAAATCTGGCCGAGTAATCAAAAAGAACTGCCCCCAAGAATCGATTCTGCCGCCGCTTTAATCTAGGGGATGCCCTTCTTCTGGCCGAGATGGATGCACTGCACGGTGCTTTATCAGGCCCGGCCACCAGGAAG
>CAZKPL010000056.1:0-17075 GCA_964554625.1 uncultured Nitrosomonas sp.
TATTTTAAAGGCGCCCTGGGGCAGGATGATCTGGGGAACCAGCGCCCAATCAGAATTCGCGGTGGCCGTATGGCCTGGGAAGCAGTAGACCGGCGTTTGCTCGGTAACAACCAGTGGCGCAACACCACCAATAATTTTGAAGGCTTTCGCGTCACGTTCGGACAGGAGGCCAATGATTGGGAATTGGATACCTGGGGAGTGCAGCCGGTCATTCGTGACACAGAAGAGTTTGATGGCCGCAATAAAAGCCAATGGTTCTATGGCGCAGTCGGACACTGGCGCAAGTGGTCTGATGTCATCACAATCCAGCCCTATTACATGGGCCTCAAGCAAGACGGCCGAGACGGGAAGCAGGCTGAACGCGATATCTATTCACCCGCCATACGCGCTTACGGCGTGTTGCCGAATACCAATATCGATTTTGACGTCAATACGATCTATCAGTTTGGCCGCGATAATGGTGTGAAAAAGTCTGCCTGGTCTTACCTGCTTGAATTTGGCTACAGCTTCAAACATGACTGGAAACCGCGGCTCAGCGCCTTTTATGGCTTTGTCAGCGGCGACCGTGATCCCAACGACCATGTCGACAACCGCTTCGAACGGTTCTTCGGGTTTGCCCGTCCGTGGTCGCCCGATGATTATATTGTCATGGAGAACGTCAAGGCGCCCAAGCTGGTGTTCGAGTTTTCTCCACACAAGGACATTTCCATCGACGGGGGTTATAGCTGGTTCTGGCTCGCCAGTGACACCGACCGGCTTAACAATCTTTTGAACATTTCAACTCCCAATCCCAACAATCGCGACAAGACCGGAGAAAGTGGAGATTTTATCGGGCAATCGATCAATGCCCGCATCAATTACAAATTGGCGCCGCTGGTCGACACCACCATAGGGTATTCGCACTTTATAAACGGTGAATTCACCAAAAACAGGCAATTGGCGGCGCTTGAAGAACATAGAGACAGTTCAAACTTTTTCTATGTTGAAGTATCGATGCGCGCATTTAAATAAAGCGTTTAAATAACTCAACCTTATCCATTAAAGGAAGAAATATGAAAACAAGCAAATGGTTAAAGATCACTCTGTTGATAACAAGCTTGCTGGCGGGAGGTCATGCGTCTGCAGACAAGACATTATTGAATGTTTCCTATGATCCAACGCGCGAGCTCTATCAGGAATTCAATCCTGCATTCAGCAAACACTGGCAAGCACAAACCGGCGAAAAAGTCACCATCCGGCAATCTCATGGTGGCTCCGGCAAGCAAGCCCGCTCCGTGATCGATGGGCTGGAAGCCGATGTGGTCACGCTCGCATTGGCAGGCGATATTGACGCGATTGCAGCGCATGGCAAACTCCTGCCAGACAATTGGCAAACACGTTTGCCCCGTAACAGCGCGCCTTATACCTCAACCATCATTTTTCTGGTACGCAAAGGAAACCCGAAAGACATCAAGGACTGGAACGATCTTGCCAGACCGGGTCTTTCAGTGATCACGCCTAACCCCAAAACATCCGGCGGCGCACGCTGGAACTACCTGGCAGCCTGGGAATACGGCAAACAGCATTTTGGTGAAGCGAAAGCAAAGGAATTTGTCGCAGATATTATCAAGAACGTGCCGGTGCTGGATTCCGGTGCACGGGGTTCGGCGACCACCTTCATAGAGCGTGGCATTGGCGATGTGCTCATTTCCTGGGAGAACGAAGCGTTTCTGGCGCTCAAGGAACATGGTCAGGATAAATTTGAAATCGTCGTGCCTTCTTTCAGCGTCCTGGCAGAACCCACCGTTGCCCTGGTCGACAAGGTCGTCGACAAGAAAGGCACGCGCAAGGTCGCTGAAGCTTATCTCCAGCATCTCTATTCGGAGGAAGGCCAGGAAATTGCCGCCAAACATTTCTACCGGCCAACGGATGAAAAAATTGCCGCCAAGTATGCCAAGCAATTCCCGGCCATCAAACTGTTCAAAATCGATGATGCATTCGTCAGCTGGAAAAATGCTCAGAAAGTTCATTTCGATGACGGTGGGACATTTGACCAAATCTATCTGAAATAACCAGACAAGGGATATTGCACAAGCACATCCCCAATATGAGCGAAAAACATAATGTAAGGAAAAAAACATGAGCGTATTAATTGTGGGCGGAGATCAAGTCGAATCGCTTAAGCGCCAAGTGATTGCGCACGGGCATAGCCATGTCGAACACTGGAGCGGGCGCAAAAAAGGATTTCTCAAACGTTCACTCTCCAGTAACACGCAGCTGATTGTCATGGTATGCGACTACGTCAGCCATAGTTTAGCGATCTCACTGAAGAACAAGGCCAGTCGCAAAGGCATTCCGCTCATCTATTGCCGCCATTCCGCGCATGAACTCCAACATAAATTATTGAATAAGGAAAAAATCAATGAAGATTGCTGTCATTGCTACAGCTTTTGAGAAATTAACATAAGCAAAAGACGGCTCCTGCCGCGCAGATCAACGCCTTATCTAACAGGAATTTTCCTATGAACACCCCCTCAACCAATATTCTTATCGCTGAAGATGAATTTGAGTTGATCCGATCGTCTACCGACTATCCGCTGGAACGTAACGAAGACGACTGGATTAGTGGGCATTTCTATCGTTGCAAGCTAACCAGTGCTTTTCAGCTCATTGTCAATACGATTCAAAATAAAACCATTGGGCATACCGCCTATATCCGTTCAGAGTCGAATCGAGAAATTGCACTTTCACCCTGGCAAATTTTTGCCCAGGCTGCCAATGATGAACAACTGGTTAACCTGGATCGTTTATGCCGAGCAATTCATGCCCTCAATTATTTCAATAAAACTTCCAGTCCAGGCAAATTGTTTATAAGCGTGCATCCACGTCTTCTGGAAAACGTTAAGACCAATCATGGTCGTGCGTTTGAAGATTTTCTTAACCTGATTGGCGTGAGAACTTCTCGGGTAACGATCGAGATTCCCCCCATCATCAATCGTTACAAGGAATTGCTGCGCAGGGTAATTAATAGCTATCGCTCACGCGGCTACCAGATTGCGGCTCATTACAGCGATTCAAGCAGCAATTGGATATCAGAACTGGGCAGTTTGTATCCGGACATCGTGCGAATCGAGGCATACGATCTGTTACATCAGCATCCAATTGATTCCTTAGTCAGGGCAATCCACCATTCCGGAGCAAGTATCCTGGTATCGAATATTGAAACATTTGATCAGTTAACTGCCGCCAGAGGCGCTGGGGCAGATTATCTGCAAGGAAATTATCTCAGTAAACCAGCACGGGCCATCCATACGATTTCACCCCGATCGACGGAAGAAATCCTGCACCAGGATTGAGTACAAATGCCCTAAGTAGATAAGAAAAATTCAATTCAACAGGAGTTATAAGGTGCGTACCTTCAAGCAACATAGTGTATTACCAGGATTTAATCTGGCGTTGGGATTTACGTTACTCTACCTGAGCCTCATCGTTCTGATCCCGCTCTCGGCCGCGTTCATCCGTACTGCTGAATTGTCCTGGCCGCAGTTCTGGGCCACAGTGACTTCACCGCGTGTGCTGGCCTCCTATCAACTGACATTTGGCGCTTCATTTGCCGCCGCCCTGACCAACGCCGTATTCGGATTGCTGGTGGCCTGGGTGCTGGTTCGTTATCAATTTCCTGGCAAACGGATCATCGATGCCTTGATAGACTTGCCGTTTGCCCTGCCCACTGCCGTGGCAGGCATCGCCCTTACGGCTCTATATGCCGGCAATGGCTGGATCGGTCAATTCCTCGAGCCGCTCGGTATCAAGGTGGCTTTTACCCCTGTTGGCGTCTATGTAGCGCTGACTTTTATTGGCCTGCCGTTCGTGGTGCGCACGGTGCAACCGGTGCTGGAAGATATCGAGGCCGAACTGGAAGAAGCAGCCGCCATGCTCGGCGCGAACCGGCTGCAGACTTTCTTGCGGATTATTTTCCCGACCATTTTTCCGGCGCTCATGACGGGTTTCGCGCTGGCCTTTGCGCGCGCCATCGGAGAATACGGATCGGTCATATTCATCGCTGGCAATATGCCGATGATTTCGGAAATCACGCCGCTTCTGATCATTACCAAACTGGAACAGTATGACTATGCTGGCGCAACCGCCATTGCGGTCGTCATGCTACTCGTCTCTTTTACTCTGTTACTCATTATCAACCTGTTGCAATGGTGGAGCCGCCATCGCTACGCATTAACCTGAGAGATTGCCAATGACCACGATATCCCTTTCTCACCCAATCAAAATACAGCAGCAGACGATCATTACCCAGGAACCAGCCTGGGTACGCTGGATGCTGATCGGACTGGCGCTTACGTTTCTGGCCTTGTTCCTGTTTGTGCCCCTGATTTCGGTGTTCTATGAAGCGCTTAAAAAAGGAGTGGATGTCTACTTTGCCGCAATCACGGAGCCAGATGCCCTTGCAGCGATTCAACTTACCCTCACCGCCGCGGCGATTGCCGTGCCGCTTAACCTGGTATTTGGCGTGGCGGCTGCCTGGGCGATCGCCAAATTCGAATTCCGTGGCAAGAATATCCTGATCACGCTGATTGATCTACCTTTCTCGGTATCACCTGTCGTTGCCGGATTGATCTATGTACTGGTATTCGGTCTGCAAGGCTGGCTAGGACCCTGGCTGATTGAGCATGATCTCAAAATCATCTTTGCAGTACCCGGCATTGTGCTCGCAACGATTTTTGTAACCGTGCCATTCATCGCCCGTGAACTGATCCCATTGATGCAGGCGCAGGGAACGGAAGAGGAAGAAGCCGCTGTGGTACTCGGCGCAAGTGGCTGGCAGACATTATGGCGCATCACACTCCCTAACATTAAATGGGGTCTGTTATACGGCATCATCCTGTGCAATGCGCGCGCGATGGGTGAATTCGGTGCGGTTTCGGTGGTGTCCGGGCATATTCGCGGCAACACCAATACCTTACCGCTGCATGTCGAGATTCTCTACAACGAATACAGCTATGCGGCATCATTTGCCGTTGCGTCGCTCCTGGCGTTGCTCGCCTTGATTACGCTTGCCATCAAAACTTTCGTCGAATCAAAAGTAACCCAACAAAAAAGGAAAATTAAGCCATGAGTATTGAAATCCGCCATCTCTGCAAGCAATTCGGCTCATTTGCCGCACTGCGCGACATCAACCTGAAAATCCATGCAGGCGAACTGCTTGCGTTACTGGGACCTTCAGGATCTGGCAAGACCACCTTGCTGCGCGTCATTGCAGGACTGGAAACAGCCGATACGGGTCAAGTGCTGTTTAATGACGAAGATACAACCCGTCAGCATATTCGTGACCGGCAGGTAGGTTTTGTCTTCCAGCATTATGCGCTGTTCCGTAACATGACGATTTTTGAGAACGTCGCTTTTGGACTGCGTGTCCGCCCCCGGCATAGCCGTCTGAAAGATCAGGAAATCCACGAGCGCGTCACTCATCTGCTGAAACTGGTGCAACTCGATTGGCTGGCAGACCGCTATCCCCATCAGCTCTCCGGCGGCCAGCGCCAGCGTATTGCCTTGGCCCGCGCCTTAGCGGTGGAACCCAAAGTACTGCTGTTGGATGAGCCATTCGGCGCGCTTGATGCCAAGGTGCGCAAGGAATTACGCTCCTGGCTGCGAAGACTGCATGATGAGATGCATATCACCAGCGTTTTTGTCACTCATGATCAGGAAGAAGCGCTGGAAGTCTCCGATCGGGTTGTGGTCATGAACGAAGGGCGGATCGAGCAGGCTGGAACACCCGATGAAGTCTATGAGCGGCCAGCCAACCCGTTTGTGTACGAATTTCTGGGGCATGTCAATCTGTTCCATGGCCGGATACATCAAGGCCGCGCCTGGATTGGCGATATCGAAATTGATGCGCCCGAACACGCTGAAGCGGAAGATCTGGCCGCAGTCGCCTATGTGCGGCCGCACGATATCGAAGTCGACCGGCTCCTTAATGGTGACTCGGCATTGCCTGCGCGTGTCAGTCATATTCTTTCAGTTGGGCCGGTAGTGAGACTGGAACTCACTCGTGAAGATCATCAGGGCAGGAATCTTGTCCAAGCCGAGATCAGCAAGGAACGTTTCCGTGAATTACAGTTGGCAAAGGGTGATCAGGTTTTTATCAAACCGCGCCGTCTCGATCTGTTTCCTCATCAATTACACTAATATAGCGCTATCAAATATCAACAAAGGAACTAACCATTGAATTTCCAGCAACTTCGCATCATCAGCGAAACCGTTCGCCAGCATTACAATCTGACGGAGGTGGCCAATGCTTTGTTTACCTCGCAATCCGGCGTCAGCAAGCATATCAAGGACCTAGAAGACGAGCTAGGTATTGAATTATTTATCCGCAAAGGCAAGCGACTGACCGGACTGACTGAACCAGGCAAAGAACTGGTCAAGATTGTTGAACGTATCCTGCTGGATACCCGAAATATCAAGCGCCTGGCTGAACAGTTCAGCCAGCACGATCAAGGCCAGTTAACTGTCGCCACCACCCATACACAGGCTCAGTATGCCTTGCCAACCGTGGTTGAAAAGTTTAAAAAAATATTTCCCAAAGTACACTTGGTGCTTCACCAATCCAGCCCGGGTGAAATCGTATCGATGCTGCTTGACGGCCAGGCAGACATCGGTATTGCGACGGAGGCGCTGGAAAACACCGTCGATTTAGTCTCTTTTCCCTATTACACCTGGCACCATGCCGTCATCGTGCCTGCTGGCCATCCCCTGCAATCGGTCCATCCCCTTACACTCGAAGCCATCGCAGCATTTCCGGTTATCACCTATCACCATGGCTTTACCGGACGGTCACGGATTGATCATGCCTTTTCCCAAGCGGGCGTCGTGCCCGATATCGCCATGTCTGCCCTCGATGCTGATGTAATTAAAACCTATGTCGCACTGGGGCTGGGTGTAGGCATCATTGCATCGGTAGCATTTGTGCCGGAACGGGACGCCACGCTCGTCAGGCTCGATGGTTCGCACCTATTTGAGAAAAACACGACTTGCATCTCGATTCGTCAGAACCACTATTTACGCGATTATGCCTATTGTTTCATAGAACTTTGCATCCCTACATTCAGCGAATCCATGAAAATCAGGTAATGCCTTCGATCACATTAACGCAGCAGTAAAGGGCTGTTCCATTCCAAGGAACTGCAGCACAGCCATGCGCTTGCAAAAGCGTGCACTGAGAAATAGAAATTGTATGCTATTGCATTATTGCCTGCTGCCTTGTTATCTCTTAGCATCATCATGCAAGCCAAGCAAGTTCTGTGTAAATTGTTACAGGAGAAACTTCAAAGTTCGGCTTCATCGATTTACAAACTTTCTTGCTCTTGTTTTTTTAAGCATTATCCTGAGACCAAATTAAGGTTTTTGCTTATTTTAGCCTTCTTCAAGGAAGCGTAATTTTTGGTCTAATCAAGTGTTGTTTGCAGTCAGCGACGATTGCAGTGTTACTCATATTATTGACTTTGTGACTTTGATCAATTCTGTAAGAGTTATAAGGAGTAACTGAAATGAATAATACGGTAAGAGCCTGGTTGAGTAAGTCACGAGAGGAACTAGATGAAATCTATCGCAATGCCACACCAGGAAATATTCCAACTGGTGATACCCGTGGCACGGCAATTCTGGCAGGGTCAATCTTCTCAAAAATCGTAGCTGCCTTTGCGCGCCTCTTTGCTTGGCAAGGCAAAGTGTTTGATCTGTTTTGCCCAGGTGGCCAGGCAGGTGTCCTTGTCAACAAAATTACACCGTTTGGTCTGACATTTATTGTCGCAAAAGTATATCGCGACAAAAGCTGGCTTGATGGGAAAGAAACCATCGTCATTGATTATTCTAAAACTTCATTCATTGCCAAAGTGATCCGCGATGAGATTCGTGAGGTCGAGCCCGGTGTTTATCTTGGGAAAGTATGGTGGGGTAAAACACGCGTCCTGGATTTCGCCTTGACACGAAGCGATCTTAAATAAGAAGCCGTATAAATGTTTACTTGAGACAGAAAACCATGACACCTCAATCTACCTTCATGATTACTGCGACGGTGCGTGTTGGGCACCTGAAAGACCTGCGCACCTTGTTGGCCTCGATGAACAAAGTGCCGGGTCACGCTGATCCTGGTAATAGCTTGGTTCCATTCAGCAGGTTTGATCGGTTGCATTTTGCGCGCTTTGTGATCATAGAAGCCAATACGACACACGAAATTAAAGAATTTGGCGTAAGACCAAGACCGTGGCGACCCACCCTTGCCTTTCTCGGCGACATTGATGGGGATGCGCATACTTTCTTGGCAGAACTCGCAGACCATGCGGACTCTGGTTTAAGAAAAATCTTCTCTCATTGCGAAGATTTTTCTGAGGAAAATCAGAATCTGCTGGGATGGATGAATGAACACAATATCAATCCCAAGGCTAATTATGTCAACTGGGTCGGTCGAACTGTCAGACAAATACATGAAGAGGCAGCGTTACATCAAAGTTTGTCTGTCTATTTACAGAAAATAGTTGATGAGGTTGGCCGGGAGGATATCCGTACCTTACGGCAGAAGCTCTTGTCTCATGTCGAAATGGAAAAATATCAAGGCAGACTGACGCTATCCCCGCCAGAACCGACACTCACTGAGTGGAAGGTCCGCAATCTGCTGCATAAGATTGGAGTCCCGTTAACCCTGCTTCTCTTATCCCCATTGCTATTGGTTATCGCGCCTTTCTTTGCATTACGTTTAAGAATGCTGGAGCGTTCTGACCCTGAACTCTTCATTCGGCCTGACTACAAACACATAGAAGAACTTTCAGCACAGGAAGATTGGGATGTCAGTAATCAATATAGTGTGTTTGGCGATGTGAAACCGGGCCTGTTCCGCTTGTTGACCTTCAAGTTCATACTCATGTTGACCGACTGGTTTGCCAGGCATGTATACAACCGGGGCTTTCTTGCTCGAATCAAAACCATCCATTTTGCCCGCTGGGTGTTCATGGATAATAACCATAGAGTTTTTTTTGCCAGTAATTACGATGGTAGCCACGAAAGCTATATGGACGATTTTATTAATAAGGTTGGCTGGGGCCTAAATCTCACCTTTAGTAATGCTGTAGGCTACCCCACTACGCAATGGATTATTAAAGAAGGTGCACAGCGTGAGCATGCCTTCAAGTATACGCAAAGGCGACATCAAATACCTACAGAGGTCTGGTATAAGGCTTATCCAGGACTGACAGCCATTGATTTAGCGCGTAACAGCCGTATCCGACAAGGTGTGGAAATTCGTCAATCCAATGATGCGGAAATCCGTGAATGGCTCAGTCTGATCTAGCAGGGAGTATGAAAATGAAAAAATCAAGCGATTTTGAATTTGATGATCTGCAGGGATTGCTACGCTTCGGGTATGGAAAATTAACCGATACCTGCTTCATGCTGTTGAATATTGCCAATGTTGATGCGGCTAAGCAATGGCTGGATATGGCGCCGGTCAGCAGGGCCATCGAAACAAATCCGCCACCTGATACGGCGCTGCAGATCGCTTTTTCTGTGCAAGGTTTGAAGAAACTGGGAGTGAGTGAATCGATTATTCATGGTTTCTCCGATGAGTTCATTTACGGTATGACCAGAAATGAAAATTGCTCTCGCCGCCTTGGCGATATCGGGCGCAATGCTCCAAAGTACTGGAAGTGGGGTAATAATTCAGCAGAGATGCCGCATATTTTGCTGCTACTTTATGCCAAAAAGGGCGGTATCGAAGCTTGGCGGAGAACAGTTGAAGATGAGCATTTCTCACAGGCATTTCAGTTATTGAGACATTTGCCCACCTCGGATATGGGGCGGATTGAACCTTTCGGGTTCGAAGACGGTATCAGTCAACCAACGATTGACTGGACATGCCGGCAAAGCACCGACTTACATGAACGTGATCGTTACTCTAATTTATTGACTGTCGGAGAGATGGTGCTTGGCTACCGTAATGAATATGGACAATATACTGCGCGACCGATCATTGATCCCAAGAAAGACAGGTACGCAACGGGTCTGCCTGATGCCGAAGATGATCCCATGCTGAAGGATTTTGGTCGTAATGGAACATACCTGGTGCTTCGGCAATTGGATCAAAATGTTCCCGGTTTCTGGCAGTTTCTTGACAAGGTATCGGGTTCTGTGCCGAAAAAACGTGAACAACTCGCCGCATCGATGGTGGGTAGAGAACGTAATGGCACGCCATTGATTGCGGAGCACATTCCAGGCATCTCGCGCAGGGATCATGGCAACCATTTTACCTATGACTTGGACCCAAAGGGAAACCATTGTCCGATTAGCGCACATATTCGCAGGTCTAATCCACGTACAGGTGATTTACCAGCAAGCGCAACCGGCTTTATCAGCCGACTGATTAGAATCCTGGGGTTTGGGCAAAAACCGGAGGAAGATCTTGTTGCTTCCTCTCGTTTTCATCGTTTACTGCGACGTGGCCGCAGCTACGGCCCCGTTCTTGCGCCGGAAGATGCTGTCAAACCGGACGCCCCTGTCTCCGAGCAGGGTCTGCAGTTTATCTGTCTGGTCGCCAATATATCGCGGCAATTTGAATTTGTTCAGAATGCCTGGACTATGAACAGTAAATTTAATGGATTGCAACAGGAAAGAGATCCCTTGCTGGGGAATCGCGAACCGTTAATGAGTGGTGAAAGCACCGATCATTTTAATCATCCCGAACCATCCGGACCGATACAAAGAACCTGTGATTTGCCGCAGTTTATTACTGTGCTAGGCGGCGGGTACTTCTTTATGCCTGGACTGCGTGCACTAAAGTATATTTCAGCCTTACCTGCTAACGGGAGTGATCACTCATCATGACAACGATCAAGAACCGAATACTGAAAGCTATTCACCATTTTCTGATTCTGCTGCTACGTATTGAACGGCGATTAGAACCTTGGTTCCGGCCGCAGTGGGACTATCTTTTTCGTGAACCCGGCTCAAGAATTATCCAGTTTTTCATTAATCGGCGACGCAAAAATGAGGGTTTGCAACTGGCTGAGGAGAAATTCGATCCAGATGAAGAAGAGAGCCTCAATAAAATTATCGACCTCATGATGGATCAGATGCGTGGGCGTTTCAAGCCAGGAGGCTACGAACGAGGCGGTAATACCAAAACACATGCAATTGTACGCGCCACGGTAACCATACGTGATGATCTGCCAGAACATTGCCGCAAAGGTATTTTTGCCAATCCACGCAGCTATCCAGCCTATATACGCTATTCCGGGCCTGGACCGAATGTACCGGCTGATATTAACGATGTCGGCTTCATGAGTATGGCGGTGAAGCTCATGGGTATTCCGGGTGAAAAACTCATGAGTGAGGAGAAATTCACCCAGGATTTTATTACTACCAGTGGCGGCGCGACATTTGTCACACCCAATACCCGGGAGAATGCCAAATTGCAATACTGGAGTCTGGTAGATATGACACTTTACTACTTCCTCAATCCGAAGGACTCCCATTTGCTTGATTTTTTCATGCAAAGTCTGTGGACTGCGACCCAGTATAACCCATTGGGACAGCGCTACTGGAGCTGCACGCCTTATCTGTTGGGTGAAGGGCAGGCGATGATGTACTCATTCGTGCCAAAAACAAAAGACGTTGAAAGGCATATTCCCGGCTTGCCTTTTGGTACGCCTCCGTTCAATTATCTGCGCGAGAATATGATCAAGACTTTGAATGAGAAAGATGTTGAATTTGATCTTATGATTCAAATACAGACTGACCCTCATTTAATGCCTATTGAAGACAGCTCGGTACGCTGGCCGGAAAAGCTTTCACCGTTCATTCCTGCTGCCACAGTGCATATCCCGAAGCAGAAATTCGATTCGGATGCGCAATTTGAGTTTGCCAAGCGGCTGAAAATGAATCCTTGGCATTGCCTCCCTGAACATCGGCCACTAGGCAATCTGAATAGGGCGCGATTCAGAATGTATTACGAGCTATCCAAATTCCGTCAAGAGATGAATCAAACTACACACCTCGAACCAACTGGAGATGAGGTATTCGATTAGCATCAAGATAAACTGGCTTTCCAGAGGTTCAGTACTCTATAGGGTAATAAAGTACTGAAACAGAGAGCAAAAATAGGGAATGGTTATTAGTTTAGTAGCAAGTCAAGGGATATTTGCAAAAGGAATAAGTCAGTAAAAATCTTTCTAATAATGGTTTTTTCGGAGGTTCCTATGAAGAAATGTAATCAGATACTCTTTTTCTTTGGACTCGGCCTAGCTTTATCTCTCTCCGGGTGCTCAGACGACCCATTCCTAAAAATCGCGACCGAATGTATCAAAGGTGGTCATGCAAAGTCGGGATCCGTCATGGACGAGGCGCAATGCGTGAAAAGGTCTGAAGAAAGTTTTCCCGCGGCAGATGATGATTATTTCAAGGATATGGATTATGGCATCAGTCAAAAACCCGATGAAGTAGTTGCTGCTCTACAACCATTTTGGTCTCCTACTACCCCTATATCCGCTAAGGAAGCTGTCACCCGTATAGTCAAAGGCCGGAACAACTGGATCGTGTGGACAGGTGGCAACGACAAGTTTTGGGATTATATGAATGCGAAGAGCTTTGGCAGCTTTGATCTGCTGAAAGTGTTATCAAACCATCCCAAGTTCGTGGGAAACCCGGGATATAGCCGCGACAACCGATGGAAGTGGTTTGGTATCGTCAATGAACCGTGCTTCAGAAAAAATACTGACGCGCAAGGTAAACTGACTGGCCGCGAGGACCGCTTCGGTTTATATCTGGATGTACGAGATCCGGATTGTCCTGCCGATCCTTTCGAAAACGAGGAAAAATACCCCGGTGTCAAAATCGGCGCACGCGGCAAAACTGTGCCGGTGGGATCTTATTATGGCTATGCGACCGGGGTTGTAGGTCTTCGTCTGTTTCCCAATCCTGATTTCGATGAGGCAGCAAAAAAACGCTGGAATGCAGAAAAATACTACTCTGATCCTGACTATTACAATGATCCAAAATTAATCAAACCTTATCGGGTAGGAATGTCTTGCGGATTCTGCCACGTAGGACCCAATCCAACCAATCCGCCTAAAGACCCGGAAAATCCACAATGGGCTAATCTTAATTCCAATCCGGGCGCACAATATTTCTGGTTTGACCGGGTGTTTGCATATGAGGCGGATAAAACCAGTTTCGCCTACCAGTATCTTCATACCAACCGGCCAGGCACCTTGGATACCTCGCTGATTTCCACCGACTATATCAATAATCCGCGCACCATGAATGCAGTCTACAATCTTCCTGCGCGTATGCTGCATGCCTTGCGCTGGGGCAAGGAAGAGGTCACTGGCGGTGAAAGAGACAATAAGCAGTTCAATCATTTCAAAGAAATTCATGCTGACAGTCCACTTAGAGCCTTTTTCAAAGAATCAAAAGATGCTGATAAGGTGCTGACACCGCGCGTGCTCAAAGATGGCGCGGACTCGGTAGGCGCACTGGGTGCCTTGAATCGTGTCTTCGTCAATATCGGCCTGTTCAGTGAGGAGTGGCTACAGCATATTAACCCGTTGGTAGGCGGAAAACCGTTTACTCCTTTTCCCATCAAAACAGCAGAACAAAATTCCAGCTATTGGCGGGCAACCGAGCAGCAGACTCTGGACGGCTCCTTGTTTTTCCTGGCTGCAACCCCTCCGGATTATTTGAAGGATGCGCCTGGGGGCGAGCGCTACTTGACCGAGGATGAGGAAATCCTGGAGCGCGGCAAGAAGGTATTTGCTGAGAACTGTGCCGCTTGCCATTCGAGCAAATTGCCGGAGGAGGCATACAAGCTTTTTCCAGACAATGGATGCGTTGGCCCTGATTACTTGAAGTGCTGGAGTCAGTATTGGCACTGGACCAACTCATCTGAGTTCAAGGAAAAAATGACGAAAATCGTATTAGAGAAAGATTTTCTTAAAAACAATTTCCTTTCTACGGAATTGCGGGTTCCGGTTACTCTGCTGGAAACCAATATCTGCGCTTCTATAGCGACTAACGCAATCAAGGGAGATACCTGGGATAATTTTTCGTCTACTTCCTACAAAAAATTACCTTCAGTAGGAAAGTCGACGATTCATCATCCAGTTACCCGAGAACCTAAGGATTATGTCATGCCAGATGGAGGGCGTGGTTACATCCGGCCGCCTTCTCTTACCAGTATTTGGTCTACAGCACCGTTTCTGCTGAATAACACGGTGGGTAAATTTTACTGGTCAGGCTCGGTAGAAGACCGGATGAAATCCTTCAATATCAGCATAGAGCAATTGCTATGGCCAGAGAAACGCTACTGCGACCAAAAGGATTTATATGAGTACGATGAAGGGAAAGGCGCATATGCATATGGTTCGGAAACAACAAACAGTTGCGAGGGGCAAACATACCTTACCCGCTCTGGCAAAAAAGTACCGGGTATTATCGACCGAACGACAAAAAGGAGCGAGTTAAAGATACCAGAAGGTTATCTACCTTGGTATGTAAGAATTTTTCCTATTGGCGACGGATTGGAGCTTGGTCCATTTCCTGAAGGTATCCCGGTGAATCTGGTTTCCAATATCAATATGGAAATGAGCCTGGGTCAGAAAATCTCTCTTTCGTGGAACATCTTAAGGGCCGTTGGATGGGATATCTCCACTTTGTGGAAAGCGCAGGAAAATCCAGAGAGCATTACAGACGAAGAATTACGCAAAATTCTGAATGGTATAGTTGATCCTCTATTGGAAGTAAATAAATGCCCGGACTTTGTGGTGAACAAAGGGCATTATTTTGGCACGGATTATCTGCCGGTGGAGGAAGGCAGAGCAACACTCAATGACAGCGATAAGCGTGCTTTGATCGAATTTCTTAAAACCATGTAATTTTTGCGCATCAGGTATCCCTGCTTGCAGGGATACCTCGTGTCTTTCAGTCCACATGACATGATTCTCAACCAGTTTTCTGCTTCAGTAAGGAGAAATAATGAGTACAGAATACTATCAACAGCCCCCTACTTCCCAATAGGAAGCTGGCTCTAGTGCTTATTGACACGTTATGCCACTCATCTCAGATTTCAGAAGATTCTTAAAATTATTTAGTTGGAGATAATTTGTGATTAAGTCTGATCCCCTGGAAAGTAACCAGATTGATAGTAGCGATTGCGAAAAGTTTGACTATGTCGTCATAGGTTCTGGTGCAGGTGGCGGCCCACTTGCCTGCAACCTGGCCCAGGAAGGTTTTCGTGTGCTACTGCTGGAAGCCGGGGGAGATGACGAGCCTTGTGATTACAAGGTTCCGGCATTTCATGCGCGCGCTTCGGAAAATGAGACCCTTCGATGGGACTACTTCGTGCGCCATTATGAAGATAAAAATCAGCAGGAACGGGATTGTAAGTTTATCCAGGAGCAGGATGGCGTACTTTATCCGCGTTCAGGCACGCTCGGCGGATGCACAGCACATAACGCCATGATTCTGATGTATCCCCGCAATAGTGACTGGGATTATATTGCACAACTTATGGGTGACCCAAGCTGGAGCAGCAAAAATATGCAGAAGTATTTCAAGCGCCTAGAGCGCTGCGAATACTCTCCCAGATGGAAAATATGGCGCCGCCATGGTTTTGAAGGCTGGTTACCAACCAACCAAGCCCCTCTAATGATGCTACTGAAGGATAAGGTGCTAAGAAAACTAGCGCTAGCCGTAGTGAAAGAATCTTTGCGCGAAATTCATCCACTCAAACAATTTTTTCTGGTACCTCTCAAGCTGATCACCCGGTTTGATCCCAATAATTGGCGTTTAATTCTTAGAAACCCTGAGGGTGTATGCAAAATCCCGATTACTACCCAGCATGGCAAGCGAGTAGGAACGAGGGAATATATATTGCGGGTTCGTGAACAATACGCTGGCAAATTGGTAATAAGAATCCATTCATTAGCCCAGCGTATCCTGCTCGATGAACATAACAAAGCTTACGGTGTAGAGTATCGTGTGGGCGCCCATCAATACCGAGCTGACCCCCTTCACAAACAGGCGGTTGTCTCCGAAACAAGAAAAGCTTTTGCGGTACGTGAAGTCATTATATCTGCGGGCGCTTTTAATACACCGCAATTACTTCAGCTTTCCGGCATAGGTCCAAAAGAGGCGTTGGAAAAGCATGGCATCGCAGTAAAAGTAGACCTGCCAGGCGTAGGAGAAAATCTGCAGGATCGATATGAAGTAGGTGTAGTAACGAAGCTCAAAGAAAATATCCCTTTAATCAAAGGAATGAAATTACGTCCCCCTGAAGCCGGAGAAGAGCCAGACCCACAATACGCCATGTGGCTAGAAGGAAAAGGTCCTTATACAACTAATGGTGCAACGATTGCACTCATCCAGCATTCTTCTTCAAAGCGTGCGGATGATAATCCAGATTTATTGATTTTTGGACTACTCGGTAATTTTAGCGGATACTATCCTGGGTATTCTAAAGATATTGGTAAAGATGAAAATATCTTTACCTGGGTCATTCTCAAAGCGCACACCAGTAACAAAGGCCGTGTCACATTACGGTCTAACGATCCGCGCGATGTTCCTGACATTAACTTTAACTATTTTTCTGAAGACTTGGATGGCAATGATGGTGAAAAAGATCTGAAATCAGTGGCAAACGGTGTAGAAACGGTTCGAAGAATTAACAATTATTGCAGGCATCTAATTGATAAAGAAGTGCTTCCTGGACCGGAAGTTAAAGATAAAGATCTCCGTCAATTCATTAAAGACCAAGCTTGGGGGCATCATGCTTCCTGTACCTGTAAAATGGGACCAGAAAGTGATGAAATGGCCGTTGTCGACAATCGGTTTCGCGTTTATGGAACAACCCATCTGCGTATCGTCGATGCTTCAATTTTTCCCAGAATACCTGGTTTTTTTATTGTATCTGCCATCTATATGATCAGCGAGAAAGCCAGTGAAGTCATTATTGAGGATGCGAAAAATCATCCTTGAAATTCTGTTAGAATCACCCACTTGAACTTTTTCGTTTCAACACAATCTTATTACACAGTATA
>CAZKPL010000057.1:0-16025 GCA_964554625.1 uncultured Nitrosomonas sp.
ACATGCTACTAATAATCCCTTCAGCCAGCTTCTGGCATCCATTCCTCTCTCCTTCCCTTTTTGTTTTCTAAAATTTCTTTCGTAACAACTAACACAAAAAAACTTCCACCCTCATTCTATTATCAAGCCATAGCTTTAATTGACTTTGCCAAACGACTTTTATGCCGCGCTGCTTTATTTTTATGAATAATCCCTTTGTCTGCGATAGCATCCAAAATACTGGTTGACTTACTAAACACGGCCTCCGCAAGAGCTTTATCCCTAGACTCAATTGCTTTTCTTACACTTTTGATCGCAGTTCTCATCCTAGATCGCAAACTAAAATTTTGCTCTCGCCTCATGACTGTTTGTCTTGCCCGCTTCTTGGCTTGTGCAGTATTGGCCATATAAACTCAATTCCTCAATTTTATTTGCTAAAAAATTTGGGATGTTACGTTTTTTCTAAAAATAATGCAAGAATACAAAACTTTCAATGAGCTTGGAGGCTGTTTGGAAATTCCTGATTCAGGTTAGGCGCCTCAATATAAATACGGATCATGTCGATGTGAATTCAAGCTTTCTTTATGCGAGTGGGGTAAAGTACTCGGTTACCCAGTAGAACGACCTCGCCTCGCTGATATCGGCAGTCTTAAAAATATAGTCTAACCAGTCAAGAATAATTCAGAATGTATAGCATACGAAGAGCATATTAACGGTTTGGCTAACGGTTTGGCTTTGCTGCTTTCGCAGTACCTTAGCCTGCGCTCATTTGTGTTCGACAGGATTGAGATCTGGAGAGTAGACGGGCAGGTATTCAAGGGTATGCCCAGTGTTTTGTATGATACCCCGTGTGCCCTGTCTTCTTATGGAACGTGACATTGTCCAACACAATAACCGCATATGGCGGCGATTCAGGCAGCAGGCTCTGCATAGCCCATCCATGAAACACATCGGTGCTGCTGTTCACTTCAAACAGGCCGTTGATGATTTACTGTCTTCAGGCAAATTCAGTTTTAGTACCAGCCACCTTTTTCTGGGCGTGCCCGCAAGGGAAACCCCTATGCCCGAAGGTTATCGTGCGAGTTCGCTCATGCTGCCAGCCGTATCCGATCGGTGTTCAAATTGAAGCTCCAGTCCCTCATCGTCCGGCGTGGCTGTAAATGCGCGATCCTAGCTATCGGCTACAAAATGCTACGTACTCTCTTCTTCATGCTCAAACGGCACGAGCACTACCGGGATTCGACCGTCGACCATGAAGCGCTTTTCGTCCAACGCAATACCCCGCGCTGGATCAAGGCCTTGACAAAATTTGGCTTCAATCAAACAAACCGGAACCTGATTATGCCTCATCGTTTTATGCCTCATCGTTATATGGCCTTTACCGGACAGAATGGTGCTCAACCTCGGCATGAATTCTTTCTCGCTAAATAAACCAATAACACCAGAACTGACGATATCATGCCTGAACTCGCCATCAGATACCCCCTGCTTCTATCCTCACAAGCACTCTTTCTGCACAACCCCAAAATGAGAATAAAATCCAATCGCGGAATTTGGGTAACAATGAAAATTGACAACTTCCCCTTATTTAGCATAATATTCTCAGTCGATTTGCATTCAGAAAAAAATACTCAATAGAAGAGCGAGATAAGTTCAGTGAAAACCTTTTCAGCTAAGCCACATGAAGTTAATCATGATTGGTTTGTAATAGATGCGACTGACAAAGTTTTAGGAAGATTGGCCGCAGCGATAGCACATCGTTTGCGAGGAAAGCATAAGCCTATCTATACTCCTCATGTCGATACGGGAGATTATATCGTTGTCGTTAATGTAGACAAAATACGCGTAACAGGTAATAAACAAGAAAACAAGAAATATTATCGGCACAGCGGTTATCCTGGAGGGATATACGAAACCAATTTCAAAAAGATGCATGCGCGTTTTCCTGGAAGGCCATTGGAGAAAGCAGTTAAAGGAATGCTGCCCAAAGGGCCATTGGGTTATGCTATGTTTAAAAAACTTAAGGTCTATACAGGTGACTCTCATCCGCATTCCGCGCAGCAACCAAAAATATTAGAAATCAGAGCTTAAATTTATGGCAATAATTTATAATTACGGAACTGGTCGCAGAAAAAGTGCTATAGCCAGAGTCTTTATTAAACCGGGAAATGGTTTATTTACTATAAATAATAAACCGGTAGATGAATATTTTTCACGAGAAACTGGTCGCATGATTGTTCGTCAGCCGCTCGAGTTAACAGGAAACATGATGAACCTGGATATAATGGTCAATATCTGTGGTGGCGGAGAGTCTGGGCAAGCTGGTGCAGTACGCCATGGAATAACTAGGGCCTTAATTGATTATGATGAAACACTTAAGCCTGTTTTAAGTAAAGCAGGTTTTGTAACGCGTGATGCGCGAGAAGTCGAGCGGAAGAAAGTCGGTTTGCGCAAAGCTCGTCGGCGTAAACAATTTTCTAAACGTTGATTTACTTATCTATCCGAAAAAGCCGCCCATACTGGCGGCTTTTTTGTTTTACCAGAATTTAAACATACTCTCCTACACAGGAACACTATGATTAGAATTGGTATAGTAGGTGGAACAGGATATACAGGCGTAGAATTACTACGCATTCTCGCACGACATCCGGAAGTTCAACTAAATGTAATTACTTCGCGCCAGGAAGCAGGAATGGCCGTTGATGAGTTATTTCCCAGCTTACGCAAGCAGGTAACGCTTAAATTTTCTGATCCCAGTAAAGCTGAGCTAAACAAATGTGATCTCGTTTTCTTTGCGACCCCCAATGGGGTTGCTATGCAGCAGGCAAGATCCCTATTTGATGCAGGTGTTCTTATTATTGATTTATCCGCTGACTTTCGCATCAAAAACATAGCAGAATGGGAAAAATGGTATGGCATGCCTCACGCCTGCCCAGAGCTAATTGCTGAAGCCGTATATGGTTTGCCCGAAATAAATCGCGAGCAAATAAGAAATGCACGGCTAATAGCCAATCCAGGCTGCTACCCTACTGCAGTGCAACTAGGCTTTTTACCTTTAATTGAAGCTGGAGTGATCGATATTAATCAACTTATTGCTGATACAAAATCAGGGGTATCAGGCGCAGGGCGTAAAGCAGAGGTACAAACATTATTTTCAGAAGCAGCGGATAACTTTAAGTCCTATGCAGTACCAGGACACCGCCATCTACCTGAAATAAAGCAGGGTTTATCGAGTGTCGCTAAAAAACAAGTTGACCTTACATTTGTGCCCCACCTCACACCTATGATTCGTGGAATACATGCAACGCTATATGCAAAACTTATTAAAAAAGTTGATTTACAAACCTTGTATATAAATCGCTATGCTAATGAGCCATTTGTCGATGTATTGCCAGCAGGCCATCATCCAGAAACACGTTCTGTTCGCGGATCCAACTATTGTCGAATTGCGGTACACCGCCCACAAGATGGAAATATCGCAGTAATACTCTCAGTAACGGATAATCTCGTTAAGGGTGCTGCAGGGCAAGCAGTACAAAACATGAATATTATGCTGGGATTTCCAGAAACATTAGGGATTGAGCATGCCCCATTATTGCCTTAGCTAGCCTGCTTATAGAATAAGAAACCGCCCCAAACACCTCTCAAATGAATTAAATTGATACTAATAATATTTTTTATGTGGCTGATTCAGACACAAATTGATTTTTAAAGTGTCGAAATGAAAATAATATAGTTTATATTCAAGTTCCTCATCATTTAATATAAGAATAATATGAACGCGACGATAACTGATATGAATACTGAAAACCAATCATCTTTAATTTTTACCGAGAATGCAATAAGCAAGGTCAAACACCTGATAGAGGAAGAAGGAAATCATAATTTGAAATTAAGAGTCTTCGTAAGTGGAGGAGGATGTTCAGGCTTTCAATATGGTTTTACTTTTGATGAAACCGTCAATGAAGATGATTTTGTTATGGAGAAAGGTGGGGTAAAATTATTAATTGACTCAATGAGTTTTCAGTATTTAATTGGTGCTGAAGTTGATTACCAAGAAAATCCTCAAGGCGCTCAGTTTATTATTAAGAATCCTTCCGCAGCGAGCACGTGTGGTTGCGGCTCTTCCTTCTCAATTTAGCCATTGACTGAGGCGCGCTTAAGCAGTATAAATAGCCCCAAGAATACGGTAGCCTTGCGCGCCCGTAACAGCAGGAAGATTAGCAGGGGCTTTATTGATAGCTTGTTTGGCTAACCAAGCAAAAGCAAATGCTTCTATCCAATCAGCATCTATACCCAATGTATCGGTTAAATTAACTTCTCTCTCCGGCAAGACGGCCTTTAATCCGGCAACAAGCCCCTTATTGCGTGCACCGCCACCACACAGATAAATTTCTTCAGCTTCTGAGAAATGAAGCCGTATAGGGCGTGCAATTGCTTCGGCAGAAAGTTCCAATAATGTAGCCTGCACATCTTCAGGCGCCTCATTCCCGCGCAGATAACTTCTTAACCATTCATTATTAAACATCTCCCTACCTGTACTTTTGGGTGGTGGTAAAGAAAAAAATGGAAATGCAAGAAATGCTTCCAGTAACTCCGGAATAATACGCCCCGTTCCAGCCCAAGAGCCATTGTGATCATAAAGATTTCCTCTATGCTGCAAACACCAGGCATCCATTAATATATTTCCCGGGCCACAATCAAAACCAATAATCCCACTCTTAGGCGAAAGACTGGTAATGTTTGCAATGCCACCGATATTGACTAGGATACGATGTCTTTTTGCATGACCAAATAGAACCTGATGAAATGCCGGCACCAAAGGAGCACCTTGCCCCCCCGCTGCGATATCACGACTTCTGAAATCGGCAACTACGGTGATGCCAGTAAGCTCCGCTAGAAATGCGGCATTGCCTAATTGAATACTATAAGCTCTATCAGATTGAGGGCAGTGCCTCACTGTCTGACCATGACAACCAATGGCAGTGATACTTTGCGAGCTAATCCCGCTATTGACAAGAAGGCCTTCTACAGCATCGGCATATAATCTGGATAGTTTATTACTCAGTAAAGCAGCACGATGAAGCTCATCATGACCCGCTCGATTTAACGCCAACAATTGCTCTCGTAAGTATTTGTCATAAGACAAGAAATAGGTTTGGATCAAGGAAGGAGTCGATGAATCAAAACTTACTAATGCCGCATCTACCCCATCGAGACTTGTTCCAGACATGATCCCTATATAGAGAGATTCTCTCAAGAGCTTAACTCACTAAACTGGAATATATCCGTAAAACTCAAAATCAATTGGCAGAAGCAAAATTAGCATTACGAAGAAGATCTAATCGAGCAAGCAGCTCTTTTGTTTCCCTATGAAACGCAGCTCTATTTTTTTTGCTAATGGGTAGTGCGGCAGGCATCACCATCTTTGACGGATCACGCTGAATTCCATTTATGCGAAGCTCATAATGTAGATGTGGACCCGTTGCCATGCCAGTTGAACCAACATACCCAATTATCTCACCTTGATTAACGTGCTTTACTTTCTGTATACCTTTCTTGAAAGCTGATAAGTGCCCATAAGCAGTGCTGTACTCTCCGCGATGCTTCAATACAATCAGGTTTCCATACCCATTTTGCCACCCACTATACTCTACTGTTCCATCTGCAGTTGCCATTATAGGCGTGCCAGTCGGTGCCGCATAATCCACCCCCTTGTGAGCACGCCATTGTTTCAATATCGGATGGAAGCGAGCATTTGTAAATCCTGAACTGATTCGAGAAAATTCTAAGGGCGCACGCAAGAATGGTTTACGTAGACTCTCGCCGGAAGGGGTATAGTAATCACCTTCCTCATGAGGAGCCTGAAAATATACTGCCCGATAAGATTTACCCTTATTGATAAACTCGACAGCTAGAATACGCCCATGCTGCGCATTCTCACCATTATCATGAAACGTCTCATAAACGACCGTAAAACGATCGCCTTTGTGCAAATCACGATAAAAATCAATATCTGATGCAAAAATACTAGCTATTTGTATCGCAATACTATTAGGCAATCCGGCAGCATCTGTGGCTGCGAACAAAGAACTTTCTATTATCCCAGAGCCAACCCGAATACGGGCACTCACTTCAGCAGACTGCTCGCTCATCTCATAAGCGTCATCAACCTTCTCTATCAGGAATTGCTCCCCATTACCATAAAAATATCGTAGTGTTAACAGTTCTCCATCTGCTGTTGTTTCAGCATGAATAATTTCTCCTGGCTTTAGTTGCCGCATTGCCTTACTGTCTTTGACAATACGTAAAAAATTGGCCTTATCCTGCTGATTAACCTCCAATCGTGAAAGAATCGCTGCAATCGTGTCTCCACGACGAATATTTTCCTGATGCCAGAAAGCACTATTAGTATCATCAGAAATTGGCATTTCAGGAAGCGAGAGAGTACGAACAATTTTACGTTCAGGGATATCTTGAAAAGAAGTATTTGGCGAAATGCCAAATGCAGTAACCATACCAAATAAGGGCAAACTGGATAAGATCGTTAACCAACGTAATCTTTTTTGTGTAAACATTGGCGGCTTTTGCGCTAGAATCCTCATTTTATCGCGTGGTGACGTATATAGCATCTTATGTTACATCTCCTATCTGATTGTGAGCCGGCCATTAGTCTAGCACAGAAATGCGTAATCCCCAGCTTGGTATTACATGGAAAGCAAACTTAAAATAAGCTAACCACCAAAATCCTAAAAATAAACTATTGTATTTATTGTGTCTAATTCAATCACCGAACAATTAAAGAAAATTAAGCGCGGCTGTCATGAGTTGCTGGTAGAAGAAGAATTAATCCAGAAGCTTGAGACGGGTATTCCTTTGAGAGTTAAGGCTGGATTTGATCCTACTGCACCTGATTTGCATCTGGGTCACACAGTATTGCTCAATAAGCTACGCCAGTTCCAGGATATGGGTCACCATATCCTGTTTCTAATTGGTGATTTCACGGGTATGATCGGTGATCCTAGCGGTAAAAATTCAACACGCCCCCCGCTAACTCGCGATGCGGTTAAGCAAAATGCTCAATCTTACACAAATCAGGTTTTCAAAATCCTCAGACCCGATCAAGCTGAAGTAGTATTTAACTCCACCTGGATGGATAAGCTTAGCGCGGTCGATCTCATTAAGCTTTCCGCGACTCATACTGTCGCACGGATGCTGGAAAGAGACGATTTCAGCAAACGCTATCGCAATAACCAGGCTATTGCTCTCCATGAGTTTCTGTATCCGCTCATTCAAGGCTATGACTCAGTTGCGCTCAAGGCTGATATCGAATTAGGAGGTACTGATCAAAAATTCAATCTATTGATGGGACGTGAATTACAAAAACATTTTGGTCAGTCACCGCAATGCATCCTCACCATGCCGCTACTAGAAGGATTGGATGGCATCAATAAAATGTCCAAATCCCTAAACAACTATGTTGGTATTACTGAAAGTCCTACTGAAATATTCGGAAAACTTATGTCTGTTTCGGACACCTTAATGTGGCGTTATATCGAGCTACTTTCATTTGAATCAATAAATACCATTCATAATTGGAAACAGGAGGTGGAAAAAGGCCGAAATCCGCGAGAAATTAAGGTGTTGCTTGCTCAAGAAATTGTTGCACGCTTCCATAGTAAGACAGATGCTGAGAAAGCATTAATTGATTTCGAGGCTCGTTTTAAAAAGGGAAGCATACCAGAGGATATTCCTGAAAAATTACTACCGATTGACGAAGCCAGCATTTCTATTTCTCAGCTGCTTAAACAGGCAGGATTGACACCTAGCACCAGCGAAGCATTACGCATGATTGAGCAGGGTGGTGTAAAGTTAAATGGAGATAAAGTCATCGACAAGGCAATTAATATTGCCGCCGGTGAAACAGTCATTGTTCAGGTAGGCAAACGTAAATTCTCCAAAGTAACAATAACTTCAGAAAAATCTTAGTATTTACACTCTGTATATTCATGGTCTCGCAGCAATATTATGATCAGCTTTTTTGATTCCGCCAATAAAAAACTCGACATAATCAATAATTCCTGTATACTTCACGGTCTATTCAAATAGTAACCATCTTTTTTAGATTCCATCGTTTCTGACCTCCTTTCGATTTTCCCACTGTTTAGTCTGGAAATTGCGTAATACCACTGGTTAGCTGCGATGTTTTATTTCTGCGCCAGCGGTATTGGTAGCCTATGAGTTTTTGGTCTCAATCCCTGCTCGCGTATTTTTTACTTATACACATCAGGAAAACAACGTGTCTTTTGAAGATTTAAATTTACATCCCGCCATTATCAAAGCAATTAATGACTTAGGTTACACTACACCTACACCTATCCAACAACAAGCGATTCCAGAATTAATTCAGGGCCATGATGTCATGGCTTCAGCCCAAACGGGTACGGGCAAAACCGCTGCCTTCATGTTACCCGCACTTAATCGCCTAGCTACCCCTACAAAAGTAAACGGCCGTGGGCCACGCATCCTGGTATTAACGCCTACTCGCGAACTTGCTTTACAAGTTTCCGATGCCGCAAGCAAGTATGGAAAATACCTGGCTCGCATTAAAGT
Organism: uncultured Nitrosomonas sp.; assembly: GCA_964554625.1. GTDB lineage: Bacteria > Pseudomonadota > Gammaproteobacteria > Burkholderiales > Nitrosomonadaceae > Nitrosomonas. The sequence continues at coordinate 8,593 of CAZKPL010000057.1, forward strand.
CGTCAGTATTCTGGGCGGAATGTCTTATGTATTGCAAAACAAATTATTATCTCAACCAGTCGATATCTTGGTTGCAACACCTGGTCGCCTAATTGATCACATTCAGCGGGGACGCATTGATTTCTCACGTCTGGAAATGCTGGTATTAGATGAAGCAGATCGTATGCTTGACATGGGGTTCGTCCAAGATGTCGAAAGTATTGCCTCAGCTACACCATCAAGTCGTCAGACTTTATTATTTTCTGCCACACTTGACTCGACGATAGACAAGATTGCAGCGCGATTATTGAAATCCCCTAAACGGATTCAGGTAGCTTCGCATCGCACCAAGCTCGAAAATATCGAGCAGAGACTTCATTATGTAGATGATCTCTCTCATAAAAATAGATTGCTCGATCATTTACTCCGTGATCAATCACTTAAGCAAGCCATTGTTTTTACCGCAACCAAACGTGACGCAGACGATTTAGCTGACGATCTTGCAGCGCAAGGACATGAGGCTAGTGCACTTCATGGCGACATGAGCCAGCGTGAACGCACACGCACGCTGACTAAATTGCGGAACGGCAGGCTTCGTATACTGGTTGCTACCGATGTTGCAGCAAGAGGAATCGATGTTGCTGATATCACTCACGTTATTAATTTTGATTTACCAAAATTTGCCGAAGACTATGTACATCGTATCGGGCGAACAGGCCGCGCCGGCGCATCTGGTATCGCTGTCTCCTTTGCTTCTGGAAAAGATAGTATCAGCCTAAAAAGAATCGAACGTTTCACGGGGCAGCGCTTTACCCCCTCTGTCATTCCTGGTATGGAACCAAAATTTAAACATCGAATTGGGCAAAATGATGGAAAAGCCCCAAGGACTCCTCATGTTGCTCATAAACGCAATCGTTCTTGGGCATCGAATGAAAGAAATTCATTTCACTACGCTGATTCAAATAGAAACCATTCTCATAAATTTGATCGCGCAACTACCAACGATAATAGGAAACGTTCCTCCTTTAAGCGCCCAAGTCAATCCAATGTAGGTATTTATGCTGAATCAGGCAATTAATGCAATTCTACAAGCATAACCCTGTAAAAAGGGAAGGCTAAACAAACAGCTACGGCAGGTTACTGCCGTAGCACAACATTCAATTACTTTTCGTTTATTTTAAATCCCGGTATTCCATCTCCACTTCAAGCATCATCACCTTTCTTTTTTTGATCTGCCTGATCAAGGCTCTCTAGCAATTTTCGTTTTTTTAGCATACGCAAAATCCAGTAAATAGCCAAGGCAGCAAGAAGATGTTTAAGCGTATGGCCACTTACAATCTGGTGAAAATGATAAATCTCCTCATCCAACATTTCCGCGAGCTTAGCCAGACCATATAGAAAAACAACCATATAAATATCTGTTCCGCGCGTATAGCGAGAGGGAAATAAAATTGCCAGCAAAACGATCAATAGTATCGAGCAAAACTGCACTACGATATAAAAATTCAGATTCCCAGCACCTTGCCGCTCACTCCAGTCCCAATAAACTACACTCACCATCCCAATCATAACCAGCGCCGGTAACCATTTTAATCCTTGTCTGATGTCAACACGCTCAATCACGGTTGCTGCTAATAGACCCATTACTCCCGTTGCTATTGGCAATCGATCCCAGAATAACGTACTATTCTCTGGTTCCCAGTGATAATAAGCTGACCCCACACTTACCATGATCGCGCTTATAAACACAATCAGATATGGCCAGCATTCTGCCAATACAGTAAAAGTTTTTTGTGAGGACAGCACCCTCACCCGCCTAAGAAATACTAAGCCTTCTATGCCAACAAACAAAAAGATCAAATTCGAGGCAACATTGAGAAAATTAGGTACACCCAGAAATGAACGCTGATCGATAAGTTCATGGTACGAAAGAGGCTGGGGAATCGATGGCAAGATTGCCGCCGCCACTAGCGCAATGATGAAAAGCATCATCAGAATATAAAATCTCACCCTCATAGTTTTCAATATCAGTCACAAAAGTGTACATTGATCCTTCTTTAACGCAATTGAGCCACCGCTTCTTCGACACGCCGCACCGCAATAATCTCCAGACCAGGGATAGCCTGCTTGGGTTGGTTGGCTTTAGGGATAATCGCTTTGACAAAACCTAATTTAGCCGCTTCTTTCAATCTCTCCTGACCACGCTGGACAGGGCGCACCTCTCCTGCCAAGCCAATTTCACCAAACACCACTATTTTTTCAGGCAGTGGCTTATTTTTCAGCGAAGAAACGATCGCAAGCACGACAGCCAAATCCGCTCCCGGCTCGGTTATTTTGACACCCCCAACCGCATTGATAAACACATCCTGATCAAAGCAGGGAATGCCTGCGTGTCGATGCAACACCGCCAGCAGCATCGCTAAGCGGTTTTGCTCCAATCCTACACTTAATCGCCTTGGATTAGGCGCATGCGCCTCATCCACCAATGCTTGGATCTCCACCAATAATGGGCGCGTCCCCTCTTGTGTCACCATCACACAAGCACCGGGTACTTGCTCATCGTGATGAGAAAGAAACAAAGCCGAGGGATTGCTTACTTCACGTAGACCTTTCTCAGTCATCGCGAAAACACCTAACTCGTTGACAGCACCAAAGCGGTTCTTGAATGCCCGAATCAAGCGAAAGCTGGAATGAGTATCCCCTTCAAAGTACAGCACGGTATCCACCATATGTTCGAGCACACGTGGCCCAGCGAGCGCACCTTCCTTGGTAACATGGCCAATCAGAATCATGCAGACTCCTTGAGCCTTGGCTAATCGTGTCAACTGAGCAGCGCATTCGCGAACTTGAGCGACTGATCCTGGCACAGATTGCAGTGTCTCCGCATAAATTGTCTGGATCGAATCAATCACCGCTACTTCGGGTTGATGCTCAGCAAGCATCGTTTGAATGTTTTCCAGCTGAATCTCAGTCAACAGTTTGATTGCTGTCACATCCAGTGCCAAACGTTTAGCCCGCATCGCAACTTGTTGTGCCGATTCCTCACCGCTAACATACAATACCTGATGCCTGGCCGACATGGCTGATAGCGCCTGCAATAACAACGTGGATTTACCAATACCTGGATCGCCTCCAAGCAGAACGACCCCCCCCCGCACCAGCCCCCCCCCCAACACCCGATCAAATTCGATCATGCCTGTCGAATAACGGGGGAATTCCTGTGTTTCAATCTCATTTAAATTGTGCACCTGACTAAGCATGGTTGCAGGAATAAGACGAAAGCTATTTTTATCGAAACTCGTGTAACCCGTTTTCTCAGCAACCGCTTCCACAAGTGTATTCCATTCCCGGCAGTGCGGGCACTGGCCCTGCCACTTCAAGGTTTGGCCGCCACAGGCATTACAGAAATAGAGAGATTTAGACCTGACCATTGATTATTTGACAGCGCTATCTTGATCAAAAGCACTGGCTGATTGATTAGTCGTAAGTCTCTGCCTCGTAAAAAGGTTTTCCTTGCGTATCTTTCGTCGATAACACCGGCCCCTCATCGATGGGCCAATGAATGCTCAATACCGGATCGTTCCAGAGAATACAGCGCTCATGCTCAGGTGCCCAGTAATCAGTTGTTTGATAAAGAAATTCTGCGAAAGCTGAGAGTACGACAAAACCATGGGCAAAACCTTCGGGAATCCAGAGCTGTTTCTTGTTTTCTGCGCTGAGAATTTCTCCTATCCATTGCCCAAACGTGGGAGACATTTTACGAAGATCTACTGCCACATCAAATACTTCACCGGCAATTACGCGCACCAATTTACCTTGAGACTGCTTGATTTGATAATGCAATCCGCGCAAAACATGTTTCATGGAACTTGAATGATTGCTTTGCACAAATGTGACGTTTCTACCGATCAAAGCGTTGAATTGTCGCTGATTATAGCTTTCATAGAAAAAGCCTCGTCCATCACTGAATACGCGTGGTTCGATAAGATACACATCAGGTATCGCCAATTGGGTCACTTTCATATTCAATCAAGCTTCTCCTTATTACAAGCACCATCAATGTAAGCATGCTTGAGTATCTGCATCAAATACTGGCCATAACTATTTTTATTCAGCAGATGCGCCAGCTTCTCCAATTGAACAGCATCAATCCATCCCTTTCGATAAGCAATTTCTTCTGGACAGGCCACTTTAAGTCCTTGCCGGTGTTCTATCGTTGCCACAAATTTACCCGCGTCCAGCAATGATTCAAAAGTGCCTGTATCGAGCCATGCATAGCCACGCCCCATAATTTCAACATTAAGACTATTTTGTGCCAGATAAAGCCGGTTGAGATCAGTAATTTCCAGTTCATTACGCGCCGAAGGCTTAAGACTCTTTGCAAAATCAACCACCTGCTGATCATAAAAATATAATCCAGTGACAGCGTAATTTGATTTAGGCTGCCTGGGTTTTTCCTCCAGATCAACTGCACGACCCTTTTGATCAAATTCAACCACACCATAACGTTCAGGATCATTGACATGATAGGCAAAAACACTCGCGCCTTGATCACGCATCATAGCGTTATCGAGCAAATCCTGGAAATCATGCCCATAAAAAATATTGTCTCCCAGAATCAGTGCAGAATTATCATTGGCAATAAATGATTCGCCAATGATAAAAGCCTGCGCCAGTCCATCAGGCGATGGTTGGACAGCATAAGATAAATTCAGCCCCCAGTGCTCACCACTTGCCAGCAAATGTTGAAAAAGCGGCGTATCCTGCGGTGTAGAAACAATGAGGATATCTCGAATACCCGCCAGCATCAGCGTGCTCAGCGGATAATAGATCATTGGCTTATCAAAAACCGGTAGGAGCTGCTTGGAAAGCACCTGAGTAACAGGATATAGCCGTGTGCCGGATCCACCCGCTAAAATAATGCCTTTTCTTCGGCAAACAGTGGCTTGTGCCTGAGCACCAGAATGTATTGGAGTAATTTTCATCGTTCTATTTTTGCATTAAATTTGAATGTTTCTATCAATTACTTGAATAAAAGCTCATTCAAATGGAATATATGAATTTACCAGTGATATTTCTCATGCTTATGAATGTGCGTGATCTTTTTGTCATCTTTTCTCCTGTGAGATACATCAATTGTATATTGATATTTAAATAAACTGGCTATGACTGAAATACAATTGTTCCGCCGCCTAATGGCATGGATTGCTCCCTACTGGACAATGTGCGCTTTTGCCATCAGCAGTTTGATCGTCACTGCATTGACCACATCTCTATTACCATTACTCATCAAACAACTACTCGATAGTGTTCTGAATAGCAAAAACGACTTAGAAGGATTTCAGTTTGCCCTACTGATAATACTCGGTTTATTAATTATACGTAGCATCGCAAGCTTCTCGAGCAGTTGCGCAATTAATTGGATAAGCGGAAAAGTTGGAATAGCTCTTCGAGCAGCACTGTTTGAGAAACTCTTGGCACTACCTGTTTCCTATCCTGGGCAGGATGATTTAGATAAGCTAAATACCTATTTCCTTTCAAATATCGACCAGGCTACCGATGGCATCGCTCAAATATTAAATATTTTAGTAAAAGAGATATTCATAGTGATCGGATTATTGATAGTGATGCTCTTCGTAAATCTGGAATTCTCACTCATGGGACTCCTGATCATGCTGATTATCGGTTCAATCATGCAGCTTGTCTCTCAAATAAACGACTCAAATCAGAAAATACCTCCCCCATCAATTGACTCTCCTCTGCTATCACTGACATCGACTCAGCATATCAAATCGATCAAGCTTGATGACAGTCAGCCACAAGAAGGCCAGCATTTTTACAATTCAATCGAGCACCAAAGAACACTTATCCTCAAGCAAGCAATCATCAAAACGTTCAGTCAGACCCTTGCGCTCATTATTATTGCTGTCATTCTAGCGGCATTCTTTTTCCTGTTTAAGCAACAGCTCAATCTTCATATGATGACGGCCGGAGATACAGGAGCTCTGATCATAGCGGTACTGATGCTTGTTACTCCTGTCAAACGTTTACTGGACATGCAATTATCCTTACAAAACAGGTTCCAAGTGATTCACCATATCAATTCACTCCTCGCACAGCAAAACGAGTCAGATTCAGGCAGCATCGAGATATCGCACGCGCGTGGGCAGCTTCGGTTTGAAGAAGTCAGTGTTTGTAACTATTCACAAATCTGCCCTCCCCTCTTCAACCTCACCTTGACCATCCAGCCTGGTGAAATCGTAGCATTGGCAGGTTCCAGCGACGGTCAGGAAAGAACATTGATTGATCTCATCCCTCGTTTCATTCACCCGTCAGATGGCAGGATATTGCTGGATGGTATCGACATCGCCACGATAAAACTAACCGACTTGCGGGCAAACATTGCATGGCTAACACCAGACACCAGGCTTCTAAACGATACCATCGCAGCCAACATTGCATATGGCACAACACGCTGCGCGACGGAAGCCAGTATTATAAAAGTTACACGCGCTTGCCATGTTACGAAATTTGCGCGTGAAATGCCTTATGGACTGCAAACCAGAATCGACACAAAAGACATTGAGCTCTCGGAGAATCAGCGCCAATGTATCTTGATCGCCCGCGCGCTCCTTAAAAACCCAGCGATTGTCATCATTGATGAAACCACATCCGTGTTCGATACTCACTGCGCTTTGGTAGAAGATGCACTGGATGCGCTAATGCGAAACCGCACCACCCTGATTATTTCATCCCAACCAAATATGCTTGGGAAAGCGCATCGAATCCTTGATCTGACATAGCCGGAATAACTGGGTTACAGAACAAAATACTTTCTTACGGATATGCTTAATGCCATGAAATGAGCAAGTAAATGGTTTTCAATCTTGATAATACTCAACCAGAACGAGCAGCTTCTGTTCTTTACCAGCTCGATATGCACCAGCGATGGCGCAGTTGTTCCTTGATGCGGTTTTCCATTTCACCGCCTGGAGAATAAAAGCTTATCATGGAGGAACTGTGGTTTGCCGGCAGATTGGTGATCCCATAGCGTGGATTGCTGCCTTTTTCGGTATGTTCGATTTTAACGATGATGCGCCGTGTCCGCTTCCAGCTTTTTGCGGCATATTGAAATTCGTCAAACCAGCGTACTTTCTCATTTGATAGGGCATACTTTGCTTCTCTGCCGCTTGCTGCCATTGCGCGCTGATTGTCGCTCACACCAGGCCAGCTTTGTCTGAACCGTTTTATCAGCAATGACAGGATAGCCCAGGCATGTCTTGCCCCATCGATATTGCTTGGCCGCAGGTGGCTTACCGGCAGTTGATCCTGGCAGAACACATGCCATGGCAAAAAGCAGTAATGATCATAATAGCCATGAAAGAAACGACCCGCCTGCTTGCCATGGACTGCATCATCGGTGGTGTCAGAATCCAGAATCAGTTCTTTGAGTG
>CAZKPL010000058.1:0-15294 GCA_964554625.1 uncultured Nitrosomonas sp.
ACGAGTTTGCTTTTATTTATGAAATACTTGTCTCAAAACGTCAACAGACCCTAGATCTATCAATTTTAGCCTTGCTTTGCTGCTGCTAATTTTGTAAGTAATGCTTCTTGAGCGCTGAAACGTCTACTAGGTCGGGAAGATTTACATTTATAACGACCATTGGCATCCATTTCCCAAGCTTGAGTATTATCTCTGAGATAAGGATTTAAGCCTTCGGAGATTACACGCTTTTTTAGGCGTGGATCTAGCACTGGGAAACAGATTTCAATTCGGCGAAAGAAATTACGATCCATCCAGTCAGCGCTGGATAAATAAACATTATGATAATTATTATTACGGAAATAGAAAATACGTGTATGTTCAAGAAAGCGGCCAATGATGGAACGCACTTTAATGTTTTCTGACATACCGGGTACCCCTGGCCGCAAAGCGCATGCACCTCGTATGATGAGTTGGATTTTTACACCGGCTTGAGAGGCAGCATATAACGCTTGAATGATATTCGACTCTAACAGTGCATTCATTTTGGCAATGATTCCAGCAGGCTTACCTGCTTTGGCATTCTCCATTTCGTTTCTAATAGCATTCAGAATTTGACTATGAAGAGTAAAAGGGGACTGCCATAGATGCTTCAATCTACTAGCTTTTCCAAGACTAGTCAGTTGCAAAAAAACTTCATTGACATCCGCGCAGATTTCTTCATGATAAGTAAGTAATCCAAAATCGGTATAGAGTCGGGCAGTTCCAGGATGATAATTACCCGTACTGAGATGTACATAACGACGTAGTTTGCCTTCTTCCCGCCGTACAACCATTGCCATCTTGGAGTGAGTCTTGTGACCTACAACACCATAAACAACATGAGCGCCCACTTCTTCAAGTCGACTTGCCCAATTAATATTGGCTTCTTCATCAAATCGAGCCAGCAACTCGACAACAACCGTAACTTCCTTTCCTCGACTGGCTGCAGCTATAAGTGCTTCCATCACGGTAGAATCTGAACCTGTTCGATAAACCGTTTGTTTGACAGCGACAACATCTGGATCTATCGATGCTTGCTGGATAAACTGTATAACAGGTTGGAATGATTGATATGGATGATGCAATAAAATATCATTCTTGCGAATCATCTGAAAAATGTCTGAGGTTTTCTTTTTCTGGGTGGAAAAAGGTAAGCCTGGAATGAATAGAGGAAATTTGAGTTCTGGACGATCAATCTGGCTCGGAACTTGCATAAGACGTACCAGATTGACTGGTCCATTGACCTGATATAAATCATCCTGAGTAAGACCAAACTGGGCGAGCAAAAATTCGGACATATGCGGCGGACAGTTATCTGCCACTTCGAGTCGCACAGCATTGCCAAGATGGCGTTGAGGCAACTCACCTTCCAGGGCAATCCGCAAATCTTTGATTTCCTCTTCATCAACAAACAGATCACTATTACGGGTAACGCGAAATTGGAAACAGCCAATTGCTTGCATGCCGATAAACAATTCGCTTACGTGCGCATGGAGAATCGAAGATAAAAATATAAAACTATATTCTTCGGTGCTGACTTCATTGGGAAGTCGTATGATACGAGGAAGAATTCGTGGTGCCTGAACTATTGCCATTCCAGAGTTGCGCCCAAAAGCATCTTTCCCTTCTAGCTCTACTGCAAAATTAAGGCTTTTGTTCAATACCCGCGGAAAAGGGTGGGAAGGATCCAGACCAATCGGTGTTAACATGGGCATAAGCTCACGAAAGAAATAAGCTTTAATCCATTCACGTTGATGGTCGTTCCAGCTACTTCTACGAAGAAAGCGAATACCATGGTGTACTAATTTTGGCAGGATGCTTTCGTTGAGTAACTGATATTGTTGCGAAACAATTTGATGCATTTTTTCAGAAACCAACTTGAAAGTTTGGCGAGGCAGCATACCATCTGGCCCGGAACCAGGCGTATTCAATTTGATCTGTTCTTTTAACCCAGCGACACGAACTTCAAAAAATTCATCGAAGTTACTGCTGACAATGCAGAGGAATCGTAATTTTTCCAATAATGGCGTATCTTTGTTTTCAGCCTGAGCAAGCACACGCCGGTTGAACTCAATCTGACTAAGTTCCCGGTTGAGGAATGCAGTAAGGCTAGTCAAATCACTTATATTGGATGGATCTAGCATTTTCGGCTTTTATGGTGGTAGTCCGATATCTGTTAATGTAGAGTACCATATCCTTATTATAAGCTTACTTGTCAGGCGGAATATAACCGATTGGCTGATCAGCGCCGTCACCAAAAAAATAAGACTCCATTTGTGCTGTGAGATATTTGCGTGCCTTGATATCGGCGAGATTCAGGCGATATTCGTTAACCAGCATGGTTTGGTGCTGAATCCACTGATTCCAAGCTTCTTTAGATACGTTCTCAAAAATGCGCTTTCCCAACTCACCTGGGAAGGTAGGAAAATCCAATCCTGCCGCTTCGCGCCCCAGCTTGATACATTTTACTATTCTTGTCATTTAGTTTTCCAAACAGATCAATAAAGGAAAATAGATTTTAACGGTTGTCAAATCACTATTGTAACGCAACACTCCGGATTACATTCATTTCATCTTGATACAATGGGTTAAGATAGAGAGTGATTCAGGGCAGTTATCACTTTAGCATTTTTAATGATCTTATTTTCCTCGGTTGGTTGTGAAAAGTTCTGCTGTTCAACAGAGAATTCTGCACTTCATTGATTCTTGCTATTACCTCGGGTTTATATTTGCTTCATGAATACTTTTGAGCGGCGCTGATAATTGTAAAGATTCTGTTTGCTTTTGGGCAGTTTGTCTAATGTAGTTTCCGTAAAACCTCGCTCAATAAACCAATGAGCTGTACGCGTTGTCAGGACAAATAATTTGAGATAGCCTCGCACCCTGACCTGGTGCTCAATATGTTTAAGTAAAGTACTGGCGCAACCCGTTTTGCGGTAGCGTGGATGGACTGCGAGACAAGCCAGCTCGCAAGTATTCTCATCAGGAAATGGGTAAAGTGCAGCACAGGCAATGATCATGTTATCGTGCTCTAGAACGGTAAAACGATCAATCTCGATTTCTAATAATTCACGATTGCGTCGTACCAGCACACCCTCATTTTCCAGTGGTTCAATTAATTGCAAGATACCGCCTATATCTTCTATTTGGGCATCGCGTATGGTTTGTAGCGGGCCTTGCGTAATCATGCTACCGATACCCTCGTGACTAAATAATTCTTGCAATAAAACACCTTCTATATGACGGCTGATCAGATGAACGCGCGCTACCCCATTCTCGCAAGCATGTACTGCGCAAGGGAGATATAACTGAATATCATCTGTCAAATCAATTGGCGCAGTGAATTTACTCAGTACTGATTTTGCCTCCGTAATAGTTAATTCACGCCATAAAGCGCTACTTTGCTCCGCAGACTCATGCATGATGCCAAGTGGATTCATTAGGAAAATAAGTTTTTCTGCTTGAAGGGCAATAGCGACTTCGGTTGCAACATTTTCTAGTGTGAGATTAAAGATTTCACCGGTGGGCGAGTAGCCAAGTGGCGAGAGTAAAATGATTTCCCCATTTTCCAGTCGAGTGCGAATAACCGAGGTGTTAATTTTCCGTACCTCTCCGGTATACATCAAATCAGTGCCCTCAAGAACACCGATTGGACGTGCTATTACGAAATTACCGCTTGCAACATGAATGGTAGCGTTGGCCATGGGTGAATTAGGCAACCCCATCGACATCAGTGCTTCGATTTCGACGCGAACTTTCCCGACTGATTCTTTGACACACTGAAGTGTGGCAGTATCTGTCACGCGTATTCCATTTACATACACGGTTTGTAAGTTCTGCTGCTGCAATTGAGATTCAATTTGCGGTCGCGCACCATGCACGAGAATCAGTTGAATTCCAAGGCTTGCTAATAAGTTGAAATCGTGGACCAGTTCAACAAAATTTTCATTGGCTACGACCTCACCGCCAAATGCGATCACAAAGGTTTTACCACGAAATGCGTTGATATAAGGTGCAACGGAACGGAACCAAATGACAAAATCAGTATTGCGTGTCATGTTCAAATAATAGTATTGTGGATATGATGATTAGTCATTTTTTCATGAAAGCATGTTGGCATAAGAAGTTTATTGGAGAATGAGCACGTTCTATAACGTGCCTGCCGCAAGAAAAACAACTATCCCAAACTGTCATCTAACAACCGATTTAATAATCTCCCCATAAAGTTTGCATTGCTGCTATAGCGGCGAGCGCTGCGCTTTCTGTTCGCAGGATACGTTGGCCTAAGCAAATTGAGACAAACCCCGCAGCATAAGCTGTTTTTTCTTCTTCTATTGTAAAACCCCCTTCAGGGCCGACAAGCAATATCAGGGGTGTTTCCGTCATTGGTAGCGGGAATTTGGATAGGCGTTCATTTGCTGTCAGTGAAAGCAAAAAATTATGACCATGTCTATTTTCAATATTTTTCTGCTTATCTTCAAACTGTTGGCTAAACCAATCTGATAATGTCAGCAGCGGTAAGAGTTTCGGAATACGGTTTCTGCCACATTGTTCGCAAGCAGCAATAATCACTTGTTGCCAGTGTAGCAGACGTTTATTTGCGCGCTCTTTGGAAAGTCGAACAACACTGCGATTTGCCGTAACAGGCTGAATACTGTTGACGCCTAACTCAACTGATTTTTGTATGATCCAATCCATTTTTTCATTGGAAGAAACAGCTTGAACCAAGCTGATAGAAAGCGGTGACTCACGTTCAATTTCATGAAATTGTGAGATCATGACAGTATTTCTTGATTTATCAGTACATTTGATCGTTCCTGAGAATTCTCCGCCTTCCCCATTAAACAATGTTATTTTGTCACCTTGCTTCAGCCGTAGAACACATGTGACATGATGACTAGTGCTTGTGGGTAATGTGACAATTTGACCCGGAATCATGCGGTCAGGATAGTAAAAACGTGCAGTCATAGTTAGTGATGGCCCGAGAGAAGGCTGGTTACAGTTCTATCCATGATAATATATCAAAGATAAATAAGACCTTCGATAAGGAGAAAAATATGGCAAGTCTTGAAACGCCTATTTGTGATTTTGGCTGGAAAGCAATCGATTTTGATTTGCCCGGAGTGGATGGGAAACGTTATAACCTGGCTTCTGCAAGAAGGGAGAATGGACTATTGGTGATGTTTATTTGTAATCATTGTCCGTATGTGAAAGCAATCCGTGAACGTATTATTCGCGATGTAAAAGAGTTGGCTGCATATGGAATAGGTGCAATTGCGATCATGTCGAATAATCCTATGGATTATCCTGAAGATTCTTTTGACAATATGGTTAGAATAGCTAAGGAGTTTGATTATCCCTTTCCCTACGTGTGGGATGAAACTCAACAAATTGCACAAGCTTACGGCGCAGTGTGTACGCCAGATTTTTTTGGTTTCAATGGCCAATTGGAATTACAGTACCGCGGGCGATTGGATGCATCCCGCAAGGAAGCGGCACCTATCGACGTTCGCCGTGATTTGTTTGAAGCAATGGTGCAAGTTGCTCGAACAGGACAGGGACCAAAGGATCAAATACCCAGCATTGGGTGTTCGATTAAATGGCGGGCTGACTGAACATGCTGGAACAAGTTATCGCTGCGGTGAAGGAAGTTGCACAGGAAGAAATTATGCCGCGATATATGCAAGTTACGCGCCAACATAAAGTAGATGGCAGCTTTTATACCGAGGCCGATTTAGCAGCGCAGGAAAGTTTGCTAAGCAAGCTGCAAAAACTTTACCCTGCCGCCATAATGGGTGAGGAGATGTCTGAGCAGCAACAGCTCGTCCAGTGGGAAGCGGGCGATGCTGGGCTCTGGAACATTGATCCAATTGATGGCACTTCCAATTTTTTTAATGGCCTCCCCTATTTTGGGGTTTCTGTCGCACTGATGCGCAAGGGCAGGAGTGTCCTGGGCGTTATCTATAATCCTGTTACCAAAGAATTGTTTTATGCCGAAAAAGGCAAAGGCGCGTATCTAAATGGGGTTGCATTACCAATAAAAAAGCGTGAGATAAGTTTACGAAGTGCAATAGCAAATGTTGATTTTAAGCGTTTAGATCGTAAGCTGGCTGAAAAAATAGCAGCTTATCCTCCCTATGCTTCACAGCGTAACTATGGTGCTTGTGCTTTGGAATGGTGCTATACCGCCGCAGGTTACTTTGACCTATATCTACATGGCGGCCAAAAGCCTTGGGATTATGCTGCCGGTTGCCTGATTCTGGAAGAAGCGGGCGGATCCATGTGTAGCTTTGATCAGGATGATTATTGGGCAGGATCACCGTGGCGACGCTCCGTGATTGCTGCGCTTGACCCTGCATTGTTTATACAATGGCGCGACTGGGTGAGGGCACATTATCAAAATGGTTAGATTGCTGCGCTGTAAGATGCTTTTGCAAGCTTTCTAATATATTCATTCTAGAAACAGGTTGCAGAATTGAAAATTCTCATTCTAGGAGCTGGTCGAGTGGGTTCGACTGTCGCCGAAAGTCTGGTAGGTGAGGCCAATGATATTACTGTGGTTGATATTGCAGCGAATCAACTTGCCTTATTGCAAGATCGCCTTGATTTGAGAACAGTAGTCGGTAATGCATCGCATCCTTCCGTGCTTAAACGGGCGGGTGCTGAAGATACAGATATGGTGCTGGCGGTTACCGAGAGTGATGAAATCAATCTGGTAGCCTGTAAGATTGCTGCCAGCTTATTTAATACGCCTACCAAAATTGCTCGAATTCGTGCGAGCGATTATCTAGAGCATCCTGATATCTTTTCACAGCAAAATTTTTGTGTCGATTATGCTATTTACCCTGAGCAGATACTGACTCAATATATTGAGAAGTTAATTGAATTTCCAGAAGCATTACAGGTGCTTGATTTTGCTTCGGGTAAAGTAAGCCTAGTCGCTGTGAGAGCACTGCAAGGAGGGCCGTTGGTAGGACATCCATTACGGGAATTACGTAAGCATGTTCCCAATGTCGATACACGGGTAGCAGCGATATTCCGCAAAGATCGTCCCATTATTCCTGAAGGAAACACTGTCATTGAAGCTGGAGATGAAGTTTTCTTTATCGCGGCGACTAAGGATATACGGGTCGTAATGAGTGAATTACGCAGCATGGATAAACCGGTCAAGCGTGTCATGATTGCAGGAGGCGGGAAGATTGGCAGACGTCTTGCAGAAGCGCTGGAGAAAGATTATCAAGTTAGGATCATCGAACGTGATGGCAAGGTATGTGAGCTTCTGGCCCAGGATCTACAAAATGCATTGGTGCTGCATGGTGATGTCACGGATGAAGAATTGCTGGAGAGTGAGAATATAGCTGAAATGGATGTATTTTGTGCATTGACCAATGATGATGAGAATAACATCATGGCATCATTGTTGGCTAAACGTATGGGCGCGCATAAGGTGATTGCCCTGATCAACCGAAGTGTATATGTCGATTTGGTTCAAAGCGATAGAATCGATATTGCAATTTCACCCGCACAAGTAACGATCGGTTCATTACTTGCTTACGTTCGGCAGGGTGATGTGGCAGCAGTTCATAGCTTGCGCCGAGGAGCAGCTGAGGCGCTTGAAGTGGTGGCGCATGGCGATACCAAATCATCCAATGTAGTAGGGCGCAAAGTAGAAGATATCAAATTGCCAAAGGGTGCAACGATCGGTGCTATCGTGCGTGGTTTACCACTCAAGGACAAGAGATGGATGAGTACGCGCGATATTGGTGAAGATATCCCTATCGAAGATCAGGATAAGGCTCGCGTCATTATTGCACACCACGATACAGTTATTGAATCAGATGATCACGTAATCCTGTTTGTTGTCAATAAGAAAATGATTCGGCAAATTGAAAAGTTATTTCAGGTTAGCGCATCCTTTTTATAATTAATCGCTTTATGAATCATTTTTTGTCAGTTGCCAATATACTTAGTAAAATCGTTCTCGTATTCGGCCTGACGATGCTGGTACCGTACGGTATCGCATACTGGTCGGAAGATGGCTCATCTGCCGTTTTTGGTGGGGCTATTCAGATGACATTGTTCTGTGGCGCCGCTATCGCATTGATGACACGTCGCTATAAGCGTGAGCTACAGATCCGTGATGGTTTTTTATTGGTCGTGCTGGTTTGGCTCCTTCTTCCTTTTTTCGGCATGCTGCCTTTATTGCGTTTTTTTCCGGAAATCAGCTTTGCCAAAGCATACTATGAAGCAACATCTGCATTGACTGCTACCGGTGGAACGGTTTTGACGGGCCTGGATACACTGCCTTACTCGATCAATCTGTGGCGAGGTGAGATGGTATGGCTGGGGGGTATGGGATTAATCGTACTCGCCGTTGCCATTCTGCCCATGTTAGGCGTAGGAGGTAGACAGATCCTCAAGGCCGAAATACCTGGCCCCATGAAAGAATCCAAGTT
Organism: uncultured Nitrosomonas sp.; assembly: GCA_964554625.1. GTDB lineage: Bacteria > Pseudomonadota > Gammaproteobacteria > Burkholderiales > Nitrosomonadaceae > Nitrosomonas. The sequence continues at coordinate 8,478 of CAZKPL010000058.1, forward strand.
GACACCTCGCATTGCCGAGACAGCAAAAGGGCTATGGTTGGTGTATGTGGCGCTTACGCTGATTTGTGTGATCGCATATAAGCTGGCGGGAATGAACTGGTTCGATGCGGTCATGCATGCATTCACAACCTTGGGGTTAGGAGGCTTTTCTTCGCACGATGCGAGCTATGGCTATTGGGATTCACCCATAATCGAGCTGGTTGCAATCATATTCATGCTGATTGGCGGTATCAATTTTGCGACGCACTTTTTAGTCTGGCGGGCAAGGAGTATTTCGCCGTATTACTATGATCCTGAGATAAAGCCTTATTTTTTTATCGTATTGGCGAGCTGTATAGTACTTGCTGGCTATCTGTGGTTGATAGGGGTTTATACCGATCCATTAACAGCACTGCGCTATGCATCCTTTAATGTTGTTTCCGTTGCGACGACTACCGGATACAGTAATGCTGATTATAGTTTATGGCCAATATTTGCTCCGTTATGGATGCTGTTTTTATCTGGTTTTTGTACTTCCTCGGGATCAACGGGAGGGGGGGTTAAAATGATCCGTGCAAGGATTTTATATCAGCAGTTTTTTCGTGAGATGATCACGATTATGCATCCCCAAGCTGTTTCACCTGTCAAGCTAGGGAGAAGTGTTGTTGCTAATCGAATTATCTTTGCAGTGTTCGTTTTTTTATTTGTTTATTTGGTGAGCATGATTCTCATGACTCTGGTGCTGACATTAAGTGGCTTGGATGAAATAACAGCGTTCTCGGCTACTGTTGCATCTATCAATAATCTGGGGCCAGGGCTTAATCAGATCGGGCCAGCCACTACCTATGCTTCTTTGACGGATTTTCAGATCTGGATATGCAGTTTTGCCATGTTATTGGGAAGGCTGGAGTTTTATACTTTGTTGATCGTATTTACTGCTGCGTTTTGGAGAAAGTAGTTTGCTCAGCTTTATGCTGGAGTATTAATAAGATTACGTTATTACAATATGAAGCTATGTTTAGTTTTAATTTAGGTAAGCAACTCGCTGTAATTTGAAAAACGTGTGGAATATAATAGATTATGAATGATGAGAAAAAATACGATATTGATGTATCGGTCCGCACTACATACTTGCCCGAACAATCAGATGAAGAAGCAGATCACCACGTATTTGCCTATACCATTACTATTTCCAATACAGGAACGATGGCATCACAGCTAATAAGCCGCCATTGGATTATTAGTAGCGGAGATGGCAATATACACGAGGTAAGAGGTTTGGGTGTAGTAGGTGAGCAGCCACTCCTTAAACCTGGTGATAGTTTTGAATATACTAGCGGTACCGCAATTTCCTCTTTGGCTGGCTCAATGAAGGGTAGTTATCAAATGGTCGCTGAGGATGGCTTCCATTTTACCGTAGATATTCCTGAATTCATTTTGAGTGTTCCAAGAGTGCTCCATTAGCTATGGTAAGCCAGAGTATTCCTAAAATTCAGGAAATAACGATCTATTTATTTAAATATACCTTCTTGACGGCTCTTTGTAAGAGTGGTTTTCATTTTTACTATTTAATAGTAATAGCAGCAATCATTTGGAGATATTCTGCAGTATGCATCCTGGGACACTTTTCCTTATACCGGCTCCATTAGGAGAAGTAGAGCTTGCTGAAATTATTCCTGAAAATGTGCAGCAACGTATTGCTAGGCTTAAATATTTTATTGTTGAGCATCCAAAGACTGCTAGACAGTTTCTGAGACGAATTGGATGTATACGGCCTTTACAGGAAATTGAAATGCAGGTCTTGAATGAACATACCGGCCTAAATGAAATCGATCAACTACTTGAACCATTGCTTGCAGGAAATGATATAGGGCTATTATCAGAGGCGGGCTGCCCGGCCGTTGCTGATCCAGGCGCTAATCTTGTGCGAGCTGCCCATCAAAAGCATGTATCTATTGTTCCGCTTGTGGGACCATCATCCATTTTATTGGCATTAATGGCATCTGGATTGAATGGGCAGGGTTTTCGTTTTCATGGTTATTTACCCATTAAAAACGAAATGTGCATCAAAAAAATTATCCAATTAGATGAAGAATCAGCAAGAACTAATCAAACTCAGATCTTTATAGAAACTCCCTATCGAAATCAAAAATTGCTTGAAATGTTAGTTCAAAATTGTAGTGATGAGACTGATTTATGTATTGCCAGCAATCTTACTTTAAGAGATCAATATATTGCCACAAGAAAAATCAAGGAATGGAGAAGTTATCTACCAGAAATTAATAAAAACCCCACGGTCTTTTTATTGTGTAGATAATTTGGAGAAATTTCTTTATAGCCATCAAAAAATAGTTGCTGCTATTACCAACAATTTTTAAATTAGCTAATTATTAATTAACGTGAGTTCGACGTAAGAAGAGAGCTGTAAAAGGAATCGGTTCTATATGAGATATCGTAAGTAAGTAGTTAGTCCTGAAAATCACGGATCTTTCTGGACCGGCGAATATAATTGCTGGAGGAGGTATTAGCGTTGCCGACCGTCCACGTTTGCCGATTCGGTTGATGGTGTCGCTGTTATACCTCAAGCATTTGTTTAATCTTAGTGATGAGGAGCTTGTTGTTCGCTGGTCCGGGAACGTGGTGTGGCATACTTTAGCGGTCAAGAATACTATACGCCGAAAACTGAATTGCCCCGGCTTTACCGGGGTATTTGACTGGCGCAATTAGAAGAATTTCTCATCAAAGTCTTGATAACCAGGTATCCGATGAAGTTTATTATCAATATCAGCTTAATTTTCATCAAGCTTGATGAGCCAGCCCTGACAGGGCTTATTTCTACTATCAGGCTGTACAGTTGAGGGAAGCTACCTCATATAACTAGGTAGTTATTTGCTAATTTCACTAAGAAGCCGCTAATAAAAAAATGCGTATTCTACATATACTTGATCATTCCATCCCGCTACATAGCGGCTATACTTTCCGAACCCTGTCTATTCTAAAAGCACAACGCGCGCTAGGCTGGGAAACTTTTCATCTAACAAGTGCAAAGCATGGTATTTCAAAACTATTGGAAGAAAAAATTGATGATTGGCATTTTTATCGTACGCCGAAGATCTCCGGTGTTATTAATAAACTACCTATTCTAAATCAAATCTCAGTTATCAATAACTTAACTCGAAGACTGGATGAAGTTGTTAAAATCGTTAAACCTGATATTTTGCATGCACATTCCCCGGTACTTAATGCTCTTCCCGCTATTCGTATTGGGCAGAAATTGGGTATTCCTGTGGTTTATGAAGTAAGAGCATTCTGGGAAGATGCTGCAGCTAATCATGGCACTAGCCGGGAGTGGGGATTGCGTTATCGCTTGACGCGTGCTCTTGAGAACTATGCACTACGCCGCGTCGACGCAATTACGACTATTTGTGATGGGTTGCGGAATGATATTGTAAGGCGAGGTATTGCAGCTAAAAAAATTACTACTATTCCTAATGCAGTGGATATCGAGAAATTCTCAATCGGTAATGGAGCAGATAGAACACTCAAAACTCAACTTGGTCTGCAAGGTAAGCGCGTAATTGGGTTCATTGGATCATTTTATGCGTATGAAGGACTTGAAATTTTGTTGCGCGCTTTGCCGATTATATTACTGGTACATGCTGATTTGCGTGTATTACTGGTAGGTGGGGGGCCGCAAGACGCTCATCTAAGACAACTTACTAAAGATCTTGGTATTCAGGATAAAGTTATTTTTACTGGGCGTGTGCCTCACGATCAGGTAAGAAATTACTATGACTTAATTGAAATATTAATTTATCCTCGCTTATCTATGCGTTTAACAGATTTGGTAACGCCACTTAAACCTTTGGAGGCTATGGCGCAGGGTCGGCTATTGATTGCTTCAGATGTGGGTGGACATTTAGAACTTATTCGAGATGGAGAAACAGGAATACTATTCAAAGCAGGCGATATTCAATCGCTTGCAGAAAAAGTAAACAATCTTTTGAGTTCACCTCATCAATGGCCCAATTTGCGTAGAGCAGGACGTTTCTTTGTAGAAACAGAGCGTAATTGGCAAGCCAGTGTCACAAAATACAAAACTGTTTATAAACAACTTATAGCGAACCAAGGAAAACCGATTGAAGGTTTCTGAATTGTATATCGGACTAGTAGGCCCTTTGCCGCCTCCTTCCGGTGGAATGGCAAATCAAACTGAACAATTAGCTAGATTACTACGTCAGGAAGGCGCTCAGATTAAACTCATCCAGGTAAACTCTCCCTATTATCCTGAATGGATAGGCAAGATCAAAGGGGTTCGAGCTCTCTTTCGACTGGCACCGTACTTAATTAACCTCTGGCGCTTAGCAGATACAGTACAGTTATTTCATGTTATGGCTAATTCCGGCTGGTCATGGTATCTCTATGCTGCGCCAGTCATTTGGATCGCACGAATTAAAAAAAAGCCTGCAGTAATTAATTATCGAGGTGGGGAAGCAGAAGCTTTCTTTGAAAAATCTTTCTTCTGGGTTAAACCTAGTCTGAAACTGGCTGCTGCAATCATCGTACCATCGGGTTTTCTTGAAGAAATATTTAAGAAAAGAGGATTCGCAACGATTATTGTGCCTAATATTATTAATCTCGATCGTTTCTCAAAACAAGCCGAAAAAAAGAATCAGAAGATTGCAAAAGCGCCTCATATCATTTTGACACGTAACTTAGAGGCAATATATGACAATGCCACAGCTATACGAGCTTTCTATCAAGTTAGAAGATTTTTTTCTGATGCAAGATTGACAATAGCTGGTTCGGGGCCTGAAGAATTAGCACTTAATGCATTAGTAAAAGAACTTGGATTAGTGAGTGCGGTAACGTTCACTGGTCGAGTTGATAATGAGGCTATTATTAGTCTTTATCGTAGCGCAGATATAATGATCAATCCAAGTTTAGTTGATAACATGCCTATTTCGATTTTAGAGGCTTTAGCCTGTGGAGTACCAGTAGTGAGTACTAATGTTGGAGGTATCCCCTATCTAGTAACACATGATAAAACAGCGTTACTTGTCCCTCCCCGAGATCCAATAGCAATGTCTCACGCTATTCTTACTTTACTCAATGATCCTATCAAAGCAAGGCAAATTGCTGAAGCAGGACTCATAACTGTGCAGCAGTATACTTGGTGCAATGTGCAGAATCGTTTATTAAGCGTTTATCAGCAGGTTTTAATAAATCATTCAATTAGATAAAGAATGAATTCTAACTATAAAGAAAGAAAGAGTTCTTATACGTCATTGGTATCCTGTTTATTCTTTCCTATCCATGAATATCTTAAGCACCATAATAGCGTTTCTGTACGCAAACAATTGGAAGTATCACAGTGGTGGTCAAGGCAGCAAATTGAACAGTTGCAGCTTACCCGGTTGCGCCGATTGCTTTCTTATGCGCAAGAAAATGTTCCTTACTATCACCGTTTATTTACTGAAATAGGTTTCACTCCAACTGAAATCAGCTCTCTCGCTGATTTAAAACATTTGCCTTTACTTGATAAAGCAAAAATTCGCAATAACATAGATGCACTTAAATCAATTAAAGCACATAAATTAGCTCGCTTTAGTACCGGAGGTTCAAGCGGTGAGCCACTGGTTTTTTATATAGGTAACGAGCGCATTAGCCATGATGTCGCTGCAAAATGGCGTGCAACTCGCTGGTGGGATGTGGATATTGGTGATCCAGAGATTGTTGTCTGGGGATCCCCTATAGAGCTAGGTGCACAAGACAGCTTGCGTGTTTTGCGTGACCGCTTGTTTCGGAGCAAGCTATTACCTGCATTTGAAATGTCCGAGCAAAAGCTGGATATATTCCTGAGAGAGATTCAGTCTCAACGGCCAAGAATGCTTTTTGGCTATCCATCAGCACTGGCCCATATTGCACGTCATGCTGAAAAAATAGGTATGCAAATGGATAATCTGGGTATTCGAGTTGCCTTTGTCACCTCTGAACGACTATATGACGATCAACGTCAGCAAATCAGTGGAGTTTTTGGTTGTCCTGTTGCAAATGGTTATGGAGGGCGTGATGCGGGTTTTATCGCGCATGAATGCCCGGTAGGAAACATGCATATTACCGCTGAAGATATTATCGTTGAAATCACTGATCGCCACGGCATTCCTCTGCCTCCAGGGCAATCTGGCGAGATAGTAATTACACATCTTGCGAGTAGCGATTTTCCATTTGTCCGTTATCGTACAGGTGATATAGGTTCATTGGATGACAAATTGTGTAGCTGTAAGCGAGGACTCCCTTTATTAAGGGAAATTCAAGGGCGTAGTACCGATTTTGTAATGGCGCAAAATGGTACCGTCATGCATGGTTTAGCGTTGATTTATATTTTGAGGGTTTTACCACAGATCACAGCATTCAAAATCATACAAGAAAGCCTGAATCTTACTCGTGTATGGGTCGTCAGCGAAACTGGACTAGATACTACTGTTAGCGAAATGATAAAACATAAATTCCAATCAAGATTGGGCCGGAATGTGGAAATTATTATTGAAGAAGTAGCAGAAATACCTAAGGAAAAATCTGGTAAGTTTCGATATGTAACAAGTAAAGTTTCTCCAAATTAATTGATTCTCAAAAGAGATTTTGGTTTCAGTAATTCTAATTTTTGATAGAAATAGAAAATTAGAAAATATATAACATTTTATAAATAAGGTAATCCCCCGGCTATGCCGGGGGATTACCTTATTTATTTATAAAGAGTATCATTTGATTGAGTATTTTTTCAATATAGCAAAGCTCAAATAAATTGATTGCAATCCACAGATGACTTATCCGTCTT
>CAZKPL010000059.1:0-15268 GCA_964554625.1 uncultured Nitrosomonas sp.
GTGAACTGGCGCGTTGGACGGGAGCTGCCCTGGAGGAAAAAACCGAAGAATCCAGCTGCTGCGGCGGCTGTTGCTAACAGAAGCCTGGTTCAACTTCATGAGCCAACTTAAATTTCTCGACCAACCGCCACGATTTCTGTTCTTTACTGGCAAGGGTGGCGTCGGTAAAACTTCGTTGGCTTGCGCTACTGCGATAATGCTGGCCGATGCAGGAGAGCGGGTATTATTGGTTAGCACCGATCCGGCTTCTAACGTAGGTCAGGTATTCGGTATCATGATTGGCAACCAGGTTACAGCGATTATCGCAGTGCCTCGCTTAGCCGCTCTGGAAATCGACCCGCAAGCAGCAGCGCAAGTCTATCGTGATCGCATTGTCAATCCGGTACGCGGTATATTACCGGACACGGTGGTAAAAGGAATCGAAGAGCAACTATCCGGCGCGTGCACGACCGAAATAGCCGCTTTCGATGAATTTACCGCTTTGTTGGTCGATTCGGCGCTGACAGCGGATTACGATCATATTATTTTTGATACTGCACCGACCGGCCACACCATTCGGCTGCTGCAACTGCCCGGCGCATGGAGTGATTTTCTTGAGGAAGGCAAAGGCAACGCGTCATGTCTTGGCCCGCTGGCTGGCCTGGAAAAACTACGCGCGCAATACAAAGCGGCGGTGGATGCGCTCGCCGATCCGCAACGTACCCGGCTCATATTGGTGGCACGTGCGCAGCAAGCCACGTTACGCGAAGTAGCACGGACACACGAAGAACTCACGGCCATCGGTTTGACCAATCAATTCCTCGTAGTCAATGGCTTGTTGCCTCAGTCAGAAGCAACGCAAGATGATTTGGCAGCCGCTATTTTCGAACGCGAGCAAAAGACCTTGGCAGTTATCCCTGAAATTCTCAAACCCTTGCCGCGCGATCACATTGCGCTTAAACCATTCAACCTGGTTGGATTGATCGCTGTACGGCAATTGCTGATGGGTGAATTGCCTGCCGCTCACGATATTAATATGATCCATCAAGCCATACCGTTTCCAGGCTTATCCGTCTTGATCGACGAAATTGCCAAGGATGACTGCGGCTTAATCATGCTGATGGGCAAAGGTGGTGTCGGTAAAACCACGCTGGCAGCTGCAATCGCGGTCAATCTGGCACATCGAGGCTTGCCAGTCCATTTAACCACTTCCGATCCGGCCGCCCATTTAAGCGAAACGCTCAGCGGCACGATGGATAATCTCCTGGTCGACCGGATTGATCCGCAGGTGGAAACCGAGCGCTATCGGCAGCGGGTTCTGGAAACTAAGGGAGCACATCTGGACGCACAAGGCAGAGCGCTGCTGGAAGAAGATTTACGCTCGCCTTGCACCGAGGAGATTGCCGTATTTCAGGCATTCTCGCGCATTATCCGCGAAGCCGGAAAGAAATTCGTGGTGATGGATACCGCACCGACCGGCCACACATTACTATTGCTTGATGCTACCGGCGCTTATCATCGCGAAGTGATCAAACAAATGGACCCATCCATCGTGCATTACGTAACGCCAATGATGCAGCTGCAAAATCCCAAGCAAACCAAAATACTGCTGGTGACATTGGCGGAAACGACTCCGGTACTGGAAGCCGCCAGCCTGCAAAACGATTTACGCCGTGCCGGCATTGAGCCGTGGGCCTGGATCGTCAATAACGGCGTTGCCGCCACGACTGTCCATTCATCCTTATTGTGTCAGCGCGCCAATAATGAACTTGCTGATATCGAAACAGTTTCCTCTATGCACACCCAACGTTATGCGGTTGTGCCATTACTAAAAGAAGAGCCGGTAGGCATTCAGAAATTATTGGAATTATCCGGAAGTAACCAATAACAGATCATGAATAGAGAAGTTTCGATAGGAATTATTAAATAATCCACTAGATACGTGATTAAAAGAATGCGGAAATTTACTGGTTCGTGTGATTTCTTACAGCTCATGAACTAGAAGTAAAAATGTTAATAACAAAAGCCCGTGTCGCATAAATTAATTACTTATGGTTATGATGAATAGAGTCATGATGATGTCCTCCTGGCACAGCATGGCGGGCGTGATCGCTTAATTGAGCATCAAACCACCGGTGAATAGACAATTTGAGCTTTTCGATATGCGTGGAATAGGTGATTTCCGCACCATCCGGCAATTCTTTATACACGATTCTTATCTGGCCTGGATTGGCTGCTTTCAATTCAGCCAATCCAGACATGCTTGAGCCGTGAATTTTTTCCGGATTTGAGTAATCACCTTGCTGGAATTCTTTAGTAATCTGGGACAAGTGCAACCGTATCAGATCAATTTGTACAGTATCGGATTTATCCTTTGCAATGACTTGTTGAATGCCACCTGTGTCCGTTTTGGAAAAAATATGAGTGGTTTTCTCAAGATCAAACGGCATAACATGCGTTCCCCGTTCCGCTACTTCATCAAGCCGCTTTTCATCCGCTTTTTCTACCGCATGAAGTTGTGATGCAATAAATAAAACCAGCAAGAAAGATGCAATAAAGAGTTGGTTCATTTTATTTCTCCGTTACTCAGTTTATGAAGTGTCACACATTCAAAAGCTTAACTAAAAACCATACACATTATGTCACGGCTTTTTTATAGAAGATGGTAAATGCCGCTTAAAATCCATGCGCTGATGCAAAATGCGAACAATCAAAATGCCACTGTCTTTGGGTAGATAAAACACGACATGAGCCTGGTGTTCGTATCGCCTTAGATTTGGCGCAAGATCAGCAGCACTTCGTTTGAGTTGAGGATTTTCAGCTAAAATTTCAAAGTAATTGTTGAGTCCATCCCGATAAAGGCGCGCCTATTCAATACCAAAATTCTGAATGGTAGAATCGGCGATATCCGAAAGATCGGTAACCGCCCGATTTGTTAAATGGAATTTAGCCACGTTTATTTTTAGAACGCTGCTCAGCTTCTTCCCATATTTCACCAACAGTTTTATTGCATACACCGCTATCCAATCCCTCTTGTATGGCTTGTTTCAGTGCCAGAAATTGAGCATTCTGCTCCTGGTCGCGACGGACAAGATCACGGATGTATTCGCTATCATTTGTGAAGCCACCGGCGGCAATTTGCGCTTTAATCCATTGGTCTTGTTTATCCGTTAACGTGATAGTTTTACGTATGGTTCCCATATACAAACTTGCTGGTTATTTTAATCGACCAACTGATCCATCAGATCAAAGAGATGCTCCCGTTCTACCGTCCCAATTAGGCGATCGCCTTGTTCTGCAAGAATGGCTACTTTCAATGTGGATAGTTCTGCCGGATTGATTGTGGCCTTCAGCAAAACATAGTAAATCAATTCATACCGGATCTGGCTAAGATTATCCACGATCATTGATAATCCACTACGGTTAACACAGGTGATCATGGCTCTGCGTTGCAGCCATAAATCTTTCGTCCAGTTGTCCGCGCCATCTTTCAGGTTGGTCAATGCAATTTTCCGGATGATGTCAGAATCGTTGCGGTGATTGATGAGGTATGACTGTGCAAAGAATAGCGCTGGGTATAGTGCCTGGAATTTGTCCCATTCCGTACTCGCCGTTATCAATTCTTCGGGAAACAGCAGACTTTCGTCAATAGAATTTGGTTTTCTCTTTTCTTTTTCCTTACCGATACCGAGAACCCACCAATCATAATAGGAATTCAGCAATTCCAGGGCGTTGCTGTATATTCTTTCCTGATCGGCCATGAATCGGTTCCAGCGGGTTTCATCGCTCAAGAGTTCTATTTGGCTGAGTTCTGTCCGGAATAAATCATTGTGGCAGGCTTGCCGTTTGGCGAGATAGGCTTGCACGGCTTCATGCCCGAACTTATTCTGCAAGGTGTTAAATAACCCGGCATCAAAGCCATGCGTCAAGTAGTGATCGTATAAGCGGCAGAATGCCAGATCGATCAGCGGCTCCGGATTATTGGGGTCTTCCAGTTGTTCGATCTCGGTTTTAAGATCATCGGTTTCTTCAAGATAAGCAAACCGGCTATAAATGCCATGTCTTTGACCGGATGCCACGAAGTAAAGCATCGCGGATTCATAACAATATTCACACATACTGACCACTCCTTAACGTGATTAGAAAAAACAATGTTCTTTCTAAAATTAGCGTGGCCGATTCGGGCTTGTGGAATTTATGATTGAATCGCCGTCATGCCGTTGCAATAGCTGGCCCAATCCGTCATAAGCTTGATGCGTTTATCAAGTAAATCTCCCCGGCGATACGCAGCTTCGACTTTATTAGCGATGGTGTAAGCGCGCGCCATTTCACAGACTTCCTGCGGGTAGGCGGTAGTTTCACTGGCCCAGTCCCGGAATGTGGATCGAAATCCATGCGCTGTCAGATCACCGCGTTCCATACGTTTCAGTACGGCGGTCAGACTCATATCCGATAATGGTTTGTTTTGTTTCGCGCCAGAGGATCCGTAATTGGATACATGGATCGTTTGGCACAATTAAACGATTCTTAGCGACTTGAAAAGTGATTACTTATAATAATCAATTGGCTAAAAATGTGCTCAAGCAAAAATATAGAAAAAATGGCCGTATGATGTTAAAGATGGGTTATGGTGGTACCCGTTCTCACGGTCGGATGAGAATGAGTAAGCATTGATTAGAAAATCCTACATAGCCCCTACATGGCGTATATATCGAAACATTAAAATCTTTTAAAAAATAATAATCTTATGATTTTAATGGTGCTGTTGAGAGGAGTCGAACCTCCGACCTACTGATTACGAAACCTAGTTATAAATTTTGTGTTTATATAAATCAAACACTTGCAATGCTTGCCAAGCATAAAATCAGTGTCACACAACTACATATGGTGGTATTTCAGGCACAGTTTGGCACAAATTTGACACAATCAATTTTGCGATCCGTAACATTTAAAATTGTATAAAATTTAACTGCAAGAGTTTGCTTGCTATTATTGATACAATGAAACCTTGGTAGTTTTATTTGATCGCATATACGGCTCCTACTCTATTGCCAAGATTCGTTGTCGGAGGTAGAACTTAAGAAGGCTAAATAAAATACAATGAAAAATAAAGGGATAAGCTGGGGTGATGATTTTCAGGAAAAATAGATGGCATAATTTCGTGTTGATAATTTTACCTGATGATATTTCGCCATGAGTGTGACTTTACAACGGGTTATAGCATTAGTCAGTAATGGGGATGTCCGTATATCCGAACATGGTTATGATGAGTTGTCACACGACAATATCTTCGCAAGAGATATTCTATCAGGTATTGGTGAGGCACTAGTCGTGGAAGATTATCCAGACTATCCGAAAGGCCCATGTGTTTTAGTATTACAAAAGGATAAAAATAACAAGCCAATCCATGTGGTGTGGGGAATTCCTAAAAATGCGGATTTACCTGCTGTTGTTGTTACGGCTTACCGACCTAACTGTGATAAGTGGAGTGATGATTTCTTGAGGAGATTACGATGAGTAATAAATGTCATACAAAATTGGTGCGTGAAGGCCAATACATTGCGGAAGTTGAGATCGAGTTGATAGACGCAGGAGAAGGCTGGTCGCCTTATTTGTCGATTGAAGATGCATATAAATTGGATGATGTTCGTGCTGCCTTGCAACGCGGAGATATTCGTACCGCAGGAAAATTTGGTAGAGTTTATACGTTGACGCCTCTAGCAGTATAAATTCTAGGTATTGGTATCTTTAGAAACTTACCAACAATCTATGTACTTACGCAGCAGGGGCACCTATGTGCGGTGATATTGAGTACCAGGATCAGAAGATTTATTTTCCGCAACCGGGTGCGTGGTTACTGGTATGTTTGCGAGATGGTAGTGTAACTTGGATAGCCTGGGGCAGGTGCAAGGATGAAGCCATCAGCAAATTTCCGAACGGCAGCTGGGCACGACTGAATTCTATCAAAAGCGGTAAATGGAAACCCTGGCACCCAAGACCGGTTTTAATCGCTGCTGACCAGTTCATGGAAAAAGATCATGACAACCAATCTCACTGGGTATCCTTGGATACAAGAATAGCGATTCAAGGATTATTGGCAGAAAGGGATAATGAATGCGGGTTTATGTGGGTGATTATCAACACGCCACCTGAATATGCCTGGATACAACATGATTGCTGGCCAAGATTGGTTCGACTGACAGTGTTTAGTGCTCTACAATGAGCTTTCGGCATTAAATCAGCTATACGATCTGATCTGAACTAGCACACCTAAAATATAAATCACCAAGACTTTATCTTGAATAAGCGCCCTTGGGCATTCTCGTCATGTAAAAATACCACTATTTCTTCTCTATCGAATACGGGTAGTTCATTTTCTGGTCTTATTGGCAAGTCAGAATCAATCAGAGTTATCATTGGTTGCAGGCCCAGATCAGCGTAATGTCGAATAACACTAAGAAGATTCTCTTTTTTCCTGTCATCCAGCGATTCAAATACGCCATCGTGATATACAAAACGGGGAAATCTGTCATCTATATGTGCTCTGAGTACTGCCAAATCAAATGCGATGCACAGTAGCTTACGGTAAGTATGACCTTGATTTGCACTTGTGGCATTACCAGCTTCGTCAAGGATTTCAGCAGTGTAATCTAAGTGACCGTCCTTATTCGGCGATACGCTGAGCAGCGCTTTCCGGTCGATCACCTCTTCAACAATTTCACTGAAAAAAAGCCGAATTGTTGAGAAAAGGCTTTTTTGATCAGAATTCTGCTCCTCAACGTTTGCTTCTATGCGTGTTTGTAGATGACTTAGCTCTTCACTTAATGTACGTATAGTAGTACGTAGTTCTTGCAATCGGTGCAGGAAGCCACGCTGACGCTCAAGAGAAGTGATATCCGCACGAAGTGTTACCATTTCATCAGATACTTGCTTATATTTATTGAAGACATCAGTTCCACTAAGAAATGCCAATGTTTCCGAGCGCTTTTTCCCGAGAGTATTTAATTCGGCATTGACACGTTTTAGTTCTGACTCAACTTCGGCACGTTCCTCTTGAAGATAAATACGACGCTCGTCAGTGATGGCGCGATTGAATGCGATTAGTTGCTGAAAATCTTTTTTAATCTGACCTTGGAAGAGCACTCCAGCCTCGGCGAATAAACGCTGAGCTTCATCAGGATTAAAGAGACTCCTGCACAACTGTGTTTTTAGAGTTTTTCTGTATATGCGTTATTTATAAAATCAATCACTTAAAAATGCAAGATTTTCAAAAAAGTGAGTTATGCAGAGGTCTTTTAAATAGAATTCCGTCATCCTCTAAGGATGCCATAATTTTTTTCTTACTTTGAGTTAGTGAATAACGCTCTCCATTTAAGCTAGCTATGCGATCATCAATGCCATCGACTAGATATTTTGTATGAGCTTTGTCTTGCATGCGAAAATCGAAAGCATCAAGCAATTCCTGCTTTTTTTCAGCCTCTTTTTGCTTTAGTAGCAAGAGACCTTCAATCTTACTAATGTCTTCAATTGAACCGCCGAGCTCCTTCTTGATAGTCTCGGCTTTTTCCTGTTTTTCTGATAGTTGTTTCTCTTTGTCGTAATGTTCGGAAATGAGTTCTGCATCAAAGCCTAGTATGTGAGCAAGAAATGGCTTCCAATAAGCGTGTTTTCCAGCGAATTTACGCAGTTGAAAAACATCTTGGTAGTCATCTTGAGTACGCAGCAAATAACCAAGTCCATTACGATATGACCAAGGTTTTAGTACACGCCAGTCAAGCAAGCTATCCAACAAGTCAATTGCTCGCTCAAATGGAACGTCCGAGTGATCCCATTCTGGCGATGGGAGTGTAGAGAAGTCTTGATGGCCAGTTTGATGTTTCTTGAAACTAATTCGCGTTGCTTCATCAACGCCGCGACGTATTGTGAGAAATAATGTATCTTCAAGCTCAACTTCAAGATAGAAAATAAATTCTTTGAAAATGTCTAGATGTTTAAAAAGAAAAAACTTCGGATCACGATTCATTAAGAGTGCGAAGTCGATCAATCGACCTAGTGTTGATTTTCCGAGGTTATGAGTATCCTTCCTGCGGTTTTCATCCAGTCGAATTTCAGCCATGACAACATTCATGCCCGCACGGAAATCAACCGCCTCAAAAAGATCAGCCTTATTAGAATAAAGTCTAGATAACTTCATTAGGCCCTATATACTCCACAGCATCTGTCTTGGGGTGATAGTCAATCAAACCCAGCAGATACAAAAAATTTAATGCGGGTAAGAAAAGTATGTCGCCTCCAACAACAGCCTTCTTCGCATATTTCTTCAAGGCTTCATATTCGTCAAAGCGGCGAGCTTGCAAACGTTGCAATAAAAGTAAAGATATATTGATGACTGTGCGATCTGGGTGAGAATGTTTAGTTGGTCTAAGCATCGTCTAATTCTCCAATGTCGCAATTCCAGTACATATAGAATAGTATTGCTCGTGTTAGTCGCTTGTGTGCAAGCTGACACAGTATTGGATCGCGACTAAATAGCAATTCAACAAGATACTCCATTACACAATCAAAAGACTGGTGATCCTTGCGTTTGGAAGTGATTTTAAGTTGAAACTCCTCTGTCACTGATTCATATAAGCGTTGTAAATCAATGTTCTCAGGCGCAGCTAAGAAGGTTCTAATCTGGGATGTGTCTTTGAGGTAGCGTCTACGTTGTTCTTTGGCGTAAGCCTCTGTCATGTTATTAAGCTCATTTTTCCGCTCGTAGGGAATGCGTGGTACAGGTGGCGTGTCAATTACAGCAGACAAAGCAGTGCGATACTTTGCCAGCGCTTGTACTACCACAGCTAAATCGTCCGAGCTAACAATTAACGGGGAGTCAACTGGATCAAGATTTGCCTTAAGCGCGACTTCAGGGAAAGTTTTTAGAAATATTTCCAATTGCTCAATGCCGCACAGGTAGATTGAGCTCTCTGGAATGCCACATTCTTTTGAAATTTGAGCACGTATATCGCTCTCTGCGTTGCCAGCTAAGCGCCGATTAGCGAATAGCATGTAATGATCAAGTTGTTTGCTATGACGTAGTTTCTTAATTCGTTGAATTTATTTACCAATTATTGAGTTTACACCACTGCTAAAGTCAGCTTCAGAAAAATGACGGTTATAGCCGTTGGTATGCTTAGCTTGGATAATTATTGTCCCGATCCAAGGCGAAGCTTTACTCGGGTGCAGTTCTGAGGTTCCAACAAATTTAGCATCGCGACCTCCATCTGGCCCTTTTGAAAATCCCTGAACCGATATACCAAGCAAGTGCTGGCACAAAAATACAATGAGTGTTTCGAATTGGTCGCTATTCAGATCTTCGTAGGCATATTTCATTTGAATTTCGTGAGGGTATTTATGTGAATATTTACCAAATTCAACATCATTTATAGTGTTGCATTGTATCAGTCATCGCGCAATCACCACGTAATGGTTAATGAACCCAAATCCATCAATGCATAGATAGCTCAGATTGTGAGACTGGTAAATCTTCAGTTCTGATTGGCAAAATTTGCCCGATCAAATTTTCAACGATCTTTTATTCTTAAGCATATCTATTAGAGTTAACGTAGCTTTCTCTCCATCATATTGAATTGCCACATCTCTCCCAGCAACAGGTTTACCATCAACAGCATTTAATTGATGCACAATAAAATCCTTGTTGACCTGTTGATAGAACACCGCATTGTCCTTATCAACATGAATAATTTGCCCTTCATACTGATTTTTATCACTCGGAGTTTTAGCTAAATAAATATTGTAGACACCCGGCTTGATACCTTCATCAACCTTCTTGATGGTACCCATCGTTTCCCATTCATTATTATTCTGAGTTTGTAGAATCTTCTGTCCATTCATTACAATCATTCGTAGCTTTTGGAGTGTCATCATTTCAAATTAGTTGTGTAGCGCTGATAGCAAGTCAAAATTATCCCGCTTCCTGTTGTCCGGCAATTTCTTCCAGTATTTTCATGAGATCAAAAGACTCTGATCTTTCCATGCCATGCAAAAAGGCAATCAATTGCAGTGCGCCGCTGCCCTTGGCTGAGAAGCTGCCATCTTGCAGTGCTTTGATGGTGAACTGAACGATATTAGGGCAATTTCTGCCTTGCTCAAAATAATCACCAATCTTGGTTTTTAGTAACTCTTTATTATCATTAGACAGATCACGCATTAAATCCTGTGGCTTACGTTTGTCTTTTTTAATCAGATTGTAAATAGAGTCCAGCAATGAAGGCGAGTCACCTTTTTTTTGATCGTTGTTACTGCCTGGAGTGGCACTAGATCTGTTTCCGGTACTGGATACTTGATCATCCACAGAATTAGATGGAGGCGTTTTTTTAAGCTTTAAGAATTTACTGAATTGGTATACATCCAATCGTGATATTTCTTCCTGTGTACTGAGTTCCAGCCAAGTGATTACTTCCTCTTTATTGGCTTTATACAGCCTTGTTAAATCATAGAGTGCAGTGACATCGGTGCAACGGCCTGTTCGATACACTTCTCCGAGTGGATCGGGTAGATCAAGGAGTGTGGCGTGCATAGTGATATAGGGATTGGTTTTGCCAATGAGCCTTGCAATTTCAGACTTGGTTTTACCACCCGCCAGTTGTCGCCCAATAAAATCAGCAATCTCTCTGGAGGTTAAATCATCTCTTTGCAGATTCTCGATTACCTGATCAGCTTCACTGTAATCGGTGTCAATGAATGCCGGAATCTTGGTTAACCCGGCGTGAATGCTGGCACGATAGCGTCTTGCACCATGATTAATGATATAGGTTCCCGGTTTATCCGGATTGGGGCGAACCGATATGGGTGATTTGACTCCGCGTAATTTAATCGTTTCCGTTAATTCTCGTAACGTTTCCTGATTAAACTCCTTCCGGGGTTGATGGATATCTTCGCTGATCAGCGTAATATCAATTTCTGTTGCACCGATAGGAGCAACAAGCCCTTTTATATTTTCCTTTTTTTTCTCTGTCATTTTTATCTTGGACCTAACTTGCGCTCGTTATACTGGGTAAGAATATTTATTTGGATTAAATAATTCTGCCAATTTATGATTAGAAAGATAGAAACGATGGATGCAGTCATCAACAAATAAAACCGCGCAAAAGTTGTTTTTGCATTTTTGTTCTTCTTGTTCAGTTTATTATTGAATGCCTAACCTCTCGTATCAGAAAACGGGTTACGTTTTTAGATTCGCCAAGTTTTCCATCAACTACTCATCTAGCCTCTATTCATAGCATTCTAAGGTAACTATTAATATTAATTATATTGATATAAATCAATGGCGTGATAAATTAAAAGTTTAAATTTCTATTCTAAACTCACTATTAATAATTATCCATAAGCTATGCATATAACGAAACTATTATTTGGCCCTCTATTGAATTAATGAATTTTTGTATTTATTTTGGATTAAAATAGCAGCAATACTACTGCAAAACAATGGTGCTGATTAGTTAAGCTGCTTAAACCCTAAAAATGGCAGGGCTATTATATGTACAATTTAATCTTAATCACAAATATTTTGCGTATCCTTGATGAAAAGGATATGACCAAGTCAGAATTGGCAGAGAAGGCGGGCGTTTCCATCTCTTTTTTTACTGATCTGACCAATGACAAAGCCAATCCATCACTCAGGATTATAGAAGCCGTCGCAGAAGCACTAGAGACCCCACTACCAATGCTATTGGATAGTTCGGATATGAGCGCGGCTGATCTTGAAGCATTAACCAATCGAAAGCTAAAACATTTGCCCAAAGGTTTTGTCTGGAAGGGGAGCGTTCTGAGTGAGTATGAAGCTTATCAGGTCGAGCAATGGGATAAAAAGAACAGAGCGTTTTTATTAAAAAATAAAAATAAGAAATAAATAAAGTAATAAAAATCAGTAAAAAATATTGCACAAAATATAATTACGTTATATTGTAATGTCATGTGTAAGTTGTTGGAGTATTCGCATGACACTGCAAGATCAATTACCTCACGCCATAACCGTTAAGGATCGTGCCAAGAGCAAGCTGGAACGAGACGCACGGGAAATACTATCCGCACTGCAAGATCCTGAGACGGTTGAAATCATGGTCAATGCCGATGGCCGTATCTGGCAAGAGAAGCTGGGTCAAAAGATACAACATATCGGAAATATACAGGCTGCCCAGGTTGAAGCCGTTATCAAAACGGTTGCAGGTTTCCACGGCAAGGAAGTCAATCGATTCAACCCGATGATTGAAGGTGAATTCCCGCTCGATAATTCACGCTTTGCCGGTCAACTACCCCCCATTGTTTCATCCCCCACATTTGCCATCCGCAAAAAAGCTATCAAGATTTTTACGCTTGAGCAGTATGTGGAAACCGGCGTGTTGTCGCCAAGACATGGAGATGTCATTAAAGAGGCTGTGCGCAAGCACCGCAACATTTTAGTTA
The DNA here is from genome assembly GCA_964554625.1 of uncultured Nitrosomonas sp. GTDB lineage: Bacteria > Pseudomonadota > Gammaproteobacteria > Burkholderiales > Nitrosomonadaceae > Nitrosomonas. The sequence continues at coordinate 12,445 of CAZKPL010000059.1, forward strand.
TTGGTGGCACCGGGTCAGGTAAAACGACCTTGATCAATGCCATTATCAATGAAATGGTTTTGAGTGACCCGGATGAGCGCATTTTCATCTTAGAAGATACCGGCGAGATCCAATGCGCTGCCCGGAATTTTGTTCAGTATCACACCACACTTGATGTCGACATGACGCAATTATTAAAAACAACCTTGCGTATGCGCCCGGATCGCATTCTGGTGGGTGAAGTGAGAGGCCCTGAAGCACTGGATTTGCTTGATGCCTGGAACACAGGACACGAAGGAGGGGCTGCCACACTGCACGCCAATGATGCGCTATCAGGACTAACCCGCCTGGAATCTCTGATTTCACGCAATCCTTCAGCACCGACAGAAATTATGCCATTAATCGCAGAGGCGGTTGATATGGTGGTGCATATCACGCGCACACCCCAAGGCAGAAAGATTCAGCAGATTATCGAAGTGCAAGGTTTTAAAAGAGGAAGTTACCAAATCAAGAAGCTGTAAATAAATAACAGGAGTCAGTTAATGAAAATGATGCCTTCAATTTCACCCTTCTTCATTGTTTCTTTATGCATTTTCCTTTTGTTTTTCTTGTCGATTGATAACGCACATGCAGCTGTAGGCGCGGGTGGTGCGCTTCCCTATGAAACCTGGCTGGTGAATCTCAGAAACTCCGTCACCGGTCCCGTTGCTTTTACCCTATCCATTGTCGGCATTGTCGTTGCAGGCGGCATTCTGATCTTTGGCGGCGAACTCAATGCGTTTTTCCGCACATTGATTTTTATCGTGCTGGTTATGGCATTACTCGTGGGGGCCAACAACATCATGACCAATCTATTTCAGGGTGCGGTCATTCCGGGTGAAGTTACCAAAGACCAGGAAACAATCCTCAATTCACAGGAATAGGTGGCAAACTCATGGCGCTTCGAACCATACCTATCCGTCAATCGGGAAACCGCCCAAATCTGTTCATGGGTGGCGACCGGGAACTGGTTATGTTTTCTATCCTGATTGCAGCCACATCCATCTTTGTGGCGATGGAAATCAAGGCTACGCTTTTCGGCATAGCACTGTGGATCTTTGCACTGTTTGCACTACGACTGATGGCTAAAAATGATCCGCAACTGCGTCATGTTTACTTACGCCAGATGCAATACAAAAAATACTATCCGGCGCGAAGCACTCCTTTTTATGACAATACCCGCCAGCAGGAGAAACAGCATCTATGATTGCCGCCATCACAATTCTTATCGCAATCTCTGGAGCTGTGCTGCTCTTGATACTATTTATCCGTATCCGTGATACGGGCAAAGAATTACGACTGGATCAACATCGATCAAAAGAAATGGGCTTTGCCGATCTGCTGGTATATGCAGCGGTGGTGGAAGACGGCGTGATTGTGGGCAAGAACGGTGCATTGATGGCTGCCTGGATATTCTGCGGCGATGATACGGCCAGCAGTACCGAGATTGAGCGTGAACGGGTGTCATTCCGTATTAACCAGGCTTTATCCCGCTTAGGCAATGGTTGGATGATTCATGTCGATGCCATCAGAAAACCCGCACAAGGTTATTCAGATAAAGCACTTTCCAATTATCCCGATCCCGTGACCGCTGCCATTGACGAGGAACGGCGCAATCTGTTCGAGCGTATCGGCATAATGTACGAGAGTTGCTTTATCGTATCACTGACATACTTGCCGCCGATGCTGGCGCAGCGCAAGTTCGTTGAATTGATGTTTGATGATGAAACTCAAGCACCGGACCAAAAAGCCAGAACACAAGGATTGCTGGAATATTTCCAACGCGAATGTGCCAACTTTGAATCCCGATTATCCAGCGTATTTCATCTGTCACGATTAAAAAGCCGCAAGCTGGTCAATGAAGACAATACCACCATCACCCATGATGATTTTTTGCAGTGGCTGCAATTATGCGTGACCGGCTTGGATCATCCGATGGTGTTACCGGCCAATCCCATGTATCTGGATACCTTGCTCGGTGGTCAGGAAATGTGGGGCGGGGTTGTACCGAAGATTGGTCGCAATTTTGTTCAGGTGGTCTCGATTGAAGGCTTTCCGCTCGAATCTTCTCCCGGTATGTTAAACCTGCTCTCTGAATTGCCGGGTGTGTACCGCTGGTCATCGCGCTTTATCTTTATGGATGCGCATGAAGCAGTCAATCATCTGGAAAAGTTTCGCAGACGCTGGAAACAAAAGATTCGCGGTTTTTTTGATCAAGTGTTTAACCTGCAAAGCAGCAACATTGATGAAGACGCGCTCAATATGACTGAAGATGCGCAGTCAGCGATTGCTGAGACGAATAGCGGCATGGTGGGGCAAGGCTACTATACCAGCGTAGTCGTGCTGATGATGGAAGATCGTGCCGCATTGGAAGAAGCCGGACGCAAAGTCGAGAAAGCAATCAGTCATCTGGGCTTTGCTGCACGGGTGGAAACCATCAACACCATGGATGCGTATCTGGGAAGCCTGCCCGGTCACGGTGTCGAGAATGTGCGTAGACCCCTCATCAATACGATGAATTTGGCTGATTTGTTGCCGGTCAATACCATCTGGACTGGAAAACCTATCGCACCTTGTCCGATGTATCCGCCCAATTCGCCACCCTTGATGCACTGTGTCACACAGGGAGCAACGCCTTTCCGGCTGAACTTGCATGTACGCGATCTGGGCCACACCTTCATGTTCGGACCTACAGGCGCCGGTAAATCCACGCACTTGGCACTGATTGCCGCGCAATTGCGCCGCTATCAGGGCATGTCGATTTATTGCTTTGACAAGGGACTATCGATGTATCCACTCACAAAAG
>CAZKPL010000060.1:0-7296 GCA_964554625.1 uncultured Nitrosomonas sp.
TAAGTGGGTCAGGTGTTGCAATAAATCAAACCAGAATGGTGCACCAAAAAGTGCAGCCGATGCAGTGATCAACCAGCCAAAAATAACTAACAGGAAGTTAGGATAATCATAATGATGGAATTCCACAAGACTAGCGCAGCCAGATTCTGCTTTGCAAAATTGCTGATTTTGCCAGCCAATGGGTAACGCCTCCAATTGCTTGAAAAAATCAATCATGGCCCGACTATTGTCCTCAGCAGCGTCAGCATTCGCCGCAAGCACCCCATCTTCTGCGACGGGAGCTGAAAGAGGAAGGCTAGCCGTCATGGTGATTCGGGCGGCTAAAGTCGGTTGCTTCCACAACGTTGAAAAAAGATGGATGCTATCGACATTCAACATCGCCGCCAGCACGAAGGCAATGCCAAAACACCAGACCTGGGATTGCCGCTTAAATGAACCAGCCACCCGATCCATTCCCGCATCGAACCAGGCGACCAGTTGCTCATGAAATTTCTCCATTTTACCGGATGACCTTTCATACATGCCATGAAGCAGTTTACGAATTTGCTCATCCTTGACGGTATCAATATCTTCTTTGAGTTTTTCAAAATTACCAGGTGCGGATTGGATCGCATCGATCAAGGCAAGTGAGAAGCTTTTGGAATCGATGTAGGACGGGCGGCTCTTGAGATCTGCCAGCGATGCAGCCGCGCCGTTACCTGTCGGATGCACCAATGCATGATTGTAAACTCTTAAAAGCAGCTCCTCGCCACAGGGGTTACCAGCATTCAGGAGTTTTCTAATCCCTGTCAACAAACTCTTCGAGCGAAGGCCAAGAAAAGATGCGATGGACTCATAAATGGAACTCGTGATCAATGCAACCGATGCATAGCAAAACACCAATCCAACTGCAACCTCCACAACTGGGCTACTTAGCATTTTATTCTCCCGGACATGGATATCACTTTACCTTATTTGCCACGTACTTCCGGACAATCATTCAGACAATCAAAATTCAAGACCACTGCATCCATCTTCCTTACTCTGAGGTGAGCTGATATTTCCTGACTGCCAGATTGCCGATCTGCTTGCCCATCGCAGCGCCAATCATGCCTGAGTTGCGATAATGCACCCCATCATAAATACGTGCATTGATCACCTCCTGCATGAAATCGTCGATTTTCACCCAACTCCGTACCGCTCCGCCTGCCGCATTGCTGGTTGTGGTCAATAACGGCGTAGCGCCCGCTCCGATCTCCGCTTGCAACACGGTACCGACAGCCGCAGAAACGATGCAATGCGCACAGGGATACTCGGGATGCATGGGGGTATCAATGAAGGGTATCCAGGATGGATCTCTTTCCGTCGCGTCATTGCCATCGATGTCACCATTGCGGATTGCAGTCATGGGCCGCCAGAAGCCATAGTGATACTTGGCATCAAATACAGCAATCAGCGCATCATCCGATGCTTGGGTAACTGCTGCAAATAGCCGTGCGTTCTGCGTAATTTCTCTTCCGGGGACATTTGCGACCGAGCGCACGATGCCATGGTAAATCGGTGGCATGACCTCTTCCCAGAAATGGGCAATTTCAGTCTGTTCACTCGTGCGCTGCTGACTGTCCTTACGGCCAAGCGCTTTGACCTCATTATAATCACGCGCCCACAATTCACTTCCTAGTTCAGGTGGTGGCGCCGGACGGAACTGGGCAGGATTCGTCATCAACCAAGGCCTACGCTGCGCCCACTGGGGCGTTTCCGGAATTACCGTAGGAATATAAACGCCAGCACTCGTATGCGGACGATAGGTTTCTAATCCTGCAGCTCCATCCTCTATGCGCAACGCCAGAATCGCTGCCGCCGCTTTCTTGCCTATGGCAATACCTCCAGTTTTTGCTGGCCCATCAGCAATCGCCGCGAGAGCAGCCTGATAGACATTATCAATCGCTGTCTGTTGAGCGGGTATGAGTTTCGATAATACCGCATGGTTTGCAGCCGCGACCGCAGCCTCAACCGATGCCTCGGAAGCGGCTTCTAACTTCAGATCACTCGCTGGATACCGCTGAGTGATCGCATTGGCAGCTTCATAGACTGCTGCATGCACCATTGCCAATGCCCGCTCTGCAGGTAGCGGTCCAATATTCGCACTAACCACAATATCTCCAGCTTGCTGGTTCCATTCCGTCACGGCATCCGCGTGCGCTGACGAAATCGTAAATACCCAAACAGTCGTGATCAGAAGCACTATTCGCTGGCATTTAATCCTGTATTCCATACTATTTATTCTTCCCTTTTCTGTTCCAAACTTAAAAAACTTCCCGATCATCCTTACTGCGACAATTTGCCGTATTTTCAATCCCTGCTTTCGCAATAATAATAAGACACCTACAGTTTTCACTTCATACGGCATACTCATCCTTGTATATCAGAAACGATTTTCATGCAAATGTTCTTAATTGGAAGGATGGATACTGTGGCAATTGACACACGCTATCAGAGTGAGCGTGTGTTGATTTTCATAAAGTCCATAGCTTCATAAAATGAAGCTATGAAATGCAACGAGGACGCTTAATGGAACAATTACCTCGTACTGGCAGAAGTACGAAAGCGTCCGCCGACCACGACCCAAAAGCAGTCAGCCGCAGTTACAACCGCTTCTCCAACGACAGCCCCTTTGGGATAATCGCAGGTGGTAAAGTTCTTTCGTAAACAGGTTCGGAGCAAAACAAGGAAACAACCCATGACCTACACAGGCGCAACCTCGATGTGACTCCGCCGCCGCAGCACTGCGGCCACCCCATCGAGATCGTCCATTTCATGCTAACAAATTGTATTTATTTCCCTTCTTCACAGGGTTGACGCAGCATTTTCCTGACCGCATCAGCATGCCTCTCCTCCACTACAATCTGACTGCGTGCATACTCTTCTAGCACTACTGATTTACCTTGGGCCAATTCCAGCAATTGATAATAGATCTTGAGCGCTTCGCTTTCGTATGCAAGGGATTCCCGCAGAATATCACCGACGGGAACTGAGCAGACTAACTCGGTATCATGCACATGCGTCTCCAGCAATGGACCGATGGCAAGCGAGGGATGTCCCCCTAATAGGGTCACCAGCTCACCTGCCTTTTGCGCGTGCAACAATCCTTCCTGAGCTTGTTTATTTAACCATTCGACGATGGGTATGCGGTTATAGCCGTACACCATCAGGGCGTAGTGGGTATAACGCACTACCCCGGCCAGTTCGAATTCCATGATCTGATTCAATAATGCGACTGCTTTATCTTTATCTAGGTTCATGTATTTCTCCTTTCGGCTGGGTCAAAAAGCCACAGTGAAGTAGAGTTGTTCCAGCTCTTTACAATTTATCTGCGTGGCTACTGAGATACTCTGCCACCCCTTCAGGGCTCGCTTTCATGCCGGGTTGCCCGCTTTTCCAGCCGGCCGGGCACACTTCACCATGTTCTTCATGGAAACGCAGTGCATCGACCATGCGCAACATCTCATCGACATCGCGCCCCAACGGCAAATCATTAACCACCTGATGGCGCACGATACCCTGCCTGTCAATCAGGAAAGAGCCGCGCAGCGCAACATGGCCAGGATGCGTTACACCATAAGCATTCATCACCTCGCCGCCCAGATCGGCCACCAGCGTAATATCGATCGGACCGAGTCCGCCTTTAGTGATGGGGGTGTTACGCCACGCATAATGCGTGAAATGGGAATCGACCGAGATGCCAATTACTTCCACATTACGCTGCTGAAAATCTTTTGCCCGATGAGAGTGTGCGATGATTTCCGAGGGGCAGACAAAGGTAAAATCCAAGGGATAGAAAAACAGCACTGCATATTTGTTACGAATATGCGTATAAAGATTGAAATTTTCATCGAAGCTGCCATTAGGTAAGACAGCTGGTTTAGTAAAATCAGGTGCAGGGCGTGTGACGAGTACAGTCATAATATTTCCTTTCAAAGTTAAGTAAAGTTGATTCTGTGACAATTGACCTGTATGGGGTCAACTTTATGATTAAGGTTTTCTTCTTCTTTCTCTTTCTTAGGCCATATACTAGATACCCTGGACACAAAAGTAAATAACATAAATTTCGCGATTGAATCCGCATCGAAATCAATAGTCCCCTCGCCAGTTCTTGATTTTAGATAACATGATGTTGCAGGAATACCCTCTTTAACCACCGCACAGCGAAAGGAAAAACCGATGAGTAATGCTATGCAGCTGGATACCGTTATTGTTGGCAGAAGAATTACCGGTCTATATGCTTGATGCCAGTTATATCATCAGGAGCAAGAATCATCCCTCCTTTTTACCCAGATCAACAAGAAATCGATCCAAGATTTCCTTACCAGCATGAGGCATCACGACCACATGCGCACAAGGCGCTTGTTGTCCATCGATACTCAGTCCCATGGTCGCCAAGCTATAGCGATTCACTACGGCATCACTCGGTTTTCTGAAATAAATCGTATTCGATTGGTGGTTAGCTCTCACAGGATGTAAATCGCTATAGTGAGCCGTCATCTCCTTCAACAAATATGCCGTATTGTCTAGCATGGCCTTGGCATCAGCGGCTTGTTTTGTAAATGACGACTCTGAACTAAAGAAATAAAACTCAGCAGGTTTTACCGCATCGCGCGAACAAGTAATGGTGCCAGGTACCTGCAAAATATACTCACATTCATGAACCTGACCAAACTGCGCAAGAAACGCCTCAAAATTTGTCTTGGGCGTGATGAACAAGCCTGCCGGTGAAGGAAAGCCAAAAAATTTGTGACACGAGACGGCAATGGAGTCGTAGCGTTTTACCTTCTTCCCTGTTCTCTGATCAGAAACTTCATGCCAAAGATCACTCGCAAATTGGGTATGCGGCAGATAGCCGCCAAACAATGCAGCATCCAGATGAAGATAAGAGGTTCGACCTTTAAGCTTTGATTGAATACCATCAATGGAATCAACGGCACCTTTGAAGGTCGTGCCTATCGTTGCAACCACTAGGGCTGGGTGGTTGGGATTTGCATTCAGTTGCCGTTCCAAATCGTCAATATCCATGCTGCCATCGCGATTAGTGCCGACCACCACCCATTCCAGATTCAATAAGTCTCTGAGAATCTGAATCGAATAATGAGCTTCCTGCGTAAAATATACCTTGGGCATCTCTCCTGTCTGGCTTTTTAGAATCGTGCGCCCCATATACAGCCCGTGCATATTGCTGTCCGTACCACTATTGGTAAGAAAGCCCCAGATATTGTCAGGTGAAAAGCCATACACTGCACCAAACCGGTTTATGAGCTCTTTTTCAAGAAAATGGCTATTAAAAGGAATGTGGCTATGATCGTAGGGATTGCCTACGTTGTTAAAACTAAACTGATTAAGACCAACATCAAATAGCTCCTTGCGCCAGGCGAAAAATCCCTCTGGCGGCGTGGTCATATTGATGGGATATCCCAGAAGCAAATTTTTTTGCTGCGGTAGCCCTTGCATACTTTTCAGCATTGCGGAAGGAGCATGCTGCGGACGATTCAAAAAGGATTGGCCCAGCGCCCCACTAGGCGCACAAGTTGCTGCCAAAGCGGTTGCGCCGGTCAAGCCAAGAAATTGCCTTCGATTCATCAACATGGTATTGGTCTCCTGCTCAATGCATTGATCTGTTATCGATAAGAGAATAAAGACAAAAGAAAGTTTATTCTTGCCGTTCTCCTTTCTCCTTTTTTATTGGGAGAAGCAAAATAGAGACAGGGATGATCACACACTCTTCTATAAAAAATCAGGAATCTGCCTGCTTCCTCCAGAACGTAAAGCTGACCGGGCAGATTCCTCTATTTCGCCGCAAAAACTACATGCCCCCCATCAATGCTGACTGAAGTGCGCTGGCAACGGAGCTTCCACCCGTACCTTGAACATATTGCACGACGATGGGTATGAATTTCTGCACCATGTCAGGCGCCAGGCCGAGTTGCTGGAATGAGCCTGCCATACCCGGTAAATTTCCAGCCGCCATACCCGCTAAATCCCCCATCATACCCCCTCCCCCGACAACGCCAGCGGCAGGTGCAGATGGTGCGGTTGCAGGCGCAGCAGCCAGCAAGCCTTGCATACCGGGAACCGAATTACTCAAGGTCGCAAAATCCCCTGCTGACATTCTGGATTTGGCATGCTGGAATAGCGCCCCTGCTCCACCTTCTGCCTGCGGCTGGGTCACGCCTAGTTGCTGCATCAATAGCCCGGTCAGGCCGGTCCCGGAAGCCGTTGCCGGAACGGTCGTTGTCGCAGCTTCGCCAGCCTGCAACACTTGCGCACCTTTCTGTACCGTTCCGGCTGCACCAGAAAGATCACCCAAATCAACCGCGTGTACATGACTGGTCAGGAATAGCGCAATGCTCAATGTAAAACATGCGTTTAACCATCTGATTGTTTTCATCGCTTACCTCCTTTATGAAAAAAACAGTTCTTGATAAGGGATTAGGATCTGATTAGAAAAATCAGGTCTTAGATTAAACACCTCCCCACTCTTTCCGTAATCATCAAGATTCAGGGAATAGCTAGCTTACCACCGATCCCATCACTCCTTGCTACAGAGTATCCAGAATGATTTACGCTTGAAATGGCCTTGTTCGTGCCCGAAAGCGCTTTTTGTCTTATTAGCTTGACTGGAAAATGTCATTGAACGACATCATCCTTGCTCCTTGAATCCGTGAAAACAAACTTCAGGAACCATCAGGATAGACTGACATTCCAATGATTAAGTTGCCGTGTACGGTATCTTTCCATAAAACCAAGCCATGTATGAGTCTACTCCTCGATTGAAGGCGAATCATGAAAGATTGGAATGTTGTGATCACTGTCGCAGAAAATTGCTTCAAGGACGGTTTCTCGCTGCTGTCGAATTATGGCCACGTCGAGAAAACACCCTTTTATAATGTGCTGACCCTCAAGGTAGCAGATATCGAAGCGTTTCTAGAGTCTTTTCTTGAGAATATGCGAGCAGACCCGGCCTATCTGCGCGTATTCTGCAGGGTCATCCCTTGCACCCATGGTTTCTTTTTTCAAACAGTCGAAGCATTTGAAGAAAAAGCCAAGCAGTGTATCCAGTCATTCTTACCCCAATTGGCTCATCGAAGTTTTCATGTCCGCATGCATCGCCGAGGTTTTCATGGGACGATAAAAAGTCAGGATGAAGCAGGTTTGCTCGGTGATTATCTGGATGAACAACTGCAATCACAAGGGGCAGCGGGTAAAGTAACCTTTGATGATCCTGATGTGATTCTGGACGTTGAGATCGTCGCTCAGCAGGCAGGC
>CAZKPL010000060.1:7396-15218 GCA_964554625.1 uncultured Nitrosomonas sp.
GCAGGCAGGCTTATCATTATGGTTCCGCGATCAGCGCAAGCGCTATCCGTTCCTGAAACTGGATTGATTCTGCATGAGGTGATAAACCACCATGAAACGGCGGGATTTTCTAATCCAGTCATCAACCGCGCTGCTAACGCTGACAAGCGGCATGGAAAAGGCCATGTCAATAGCCGATGCTGAAGAATCTACTATGAAAACGCCCATTACGCTGTTTTTGTGTGGCGATGTAATGACTGGCAGGGGAATCGATCAATTACTGCCTCATCCCAATAACCCACGATTGTATGAACCCTATGTACGCAATGCGCAACGCTATGTTGAACTGGGCGAGGAAATCAATGGCACGATCCCCAAGCCGGTCAGCTTCGACTACATGTGGGGCGATGCGCTTGCCGTACTGAAAAAGGCAGCACCCGATGCACGCATCATTAATTTGGAAACAAGCGTTACTTCAAGCAATGACTACTGGCCAGACAAAGGCATACATTACCGGATGCATCCAGAAAATGCCACCTGTCTTACCGCTGCAAGCATAGATTGCTGTGTGCTGGCGAACAATCACGTTCTCGATTGGGGATATGCCGGTTTGATAGAAACACTGAGCACATTAAGAAATGCCCATATCAAAACGGTGGGCGCCGGCGCAAACTTGCAGGAAGCACAATCTCCGGCCATGCTGGATGTGCCTGCCAAGGGCAGGATCCTGGTATTTTCCTGTGGTACCGAATCCAGCGGCATTTCAAGCGAATGGGCCGCTCAGAGCAGAAAAGCGGGCGTCTGTTTTTTAACCGATCTATCCCGCAGAATGGCTGATCACATCGCAACAATCGTCCATCAAACCAGACGCCCCCGTGATGTGGTGGTGCTTTCCATGCACTGGGGCGGTAATTGGGGCTATGAAATTCCCCAGGAGCACATTGACTTTGCTCACCTGCTCATCGATTCTGCCAGCGTGGACATACTGCATGGCCATTCCTCCCACCATCCTGTTGGCCTGGAAGTATATAAGGAAAAACTCATTCTGTATGGATGCGGTGATTTTTTGAATGATTACGAAGGAATAGGCGGCCATGAACATTATCGTGGCGATTTATCCCTGATGTATTTTGTCAGCACTGCGCCTGCCACCGGCAAATTGATCGCACTTGAAATGGTGCCAATGCAAATCAAACACTTTAAATTGAACCGCGCCTCACAAGAGGATGCAAGCTGGCTGCAACGCACCTTGGACAAACATAGCCGCAGATTGAATTGCAGAATCGAACTAACCGCAGACCAGACACTAAAGGTTATGGGCTAGCGAGCATCAGCTTGATGGGTTTGTTAACGCTCAATTTCATAAGAAATGTTCGATCCTGACTCACGGACCATTTTTGCTTTAACGAGCTCGTCACAGACGATCTCAGCTACTGCTGGATTCGGAAGCCCTTGACACTGCGATCTGATCCAGTTTACTAAACCAACTCTCTTTCTCGGTCGTTTTCCGCCATCGAGTTGTCTAAGTCTTGCTACTACCAAAGATGCGTCTTCACTAAGTGGAGCGGAAACCTTTACGGGAGGCTGGGTTTCCTTTGTTAATACTTTCTTGCAGTTTCGCCCGATTTTCTTAAGATGATTAACCAGGCCGTTGAAACCCGAATCGTTGCTAATAATGTGGAACATGATGCTCTTATCCGCAAGCTCATGAAACCGGCCAAGATGAAAAGCCAGATGGAAGTCGAGGTTATTAGATCCGGCAGTAGCCACACCAATCAACTCCCAACTGCAAAACCCGTTAGAGGGAAGTGCTCCAAACTTAATTTTGGTGTCTTTCGGCCCACAAAATACAAAAACCCTTTCATACTCTGCCATATTTAAGGACTCGAGAGAGCCCACATTTTCATAATCCACGAACGCCCAGATCATGTCGTTTCCTTTGTGGCGCTAACGTCATAAGCACAACATCAATTGTTCAGTAATTCGTCTTATATATCGCATGGCAATGATAAATTTCTGAAATAAACAAGATAAAAAATCTTCAATCCAGAACTGTTTGCTCAGATTCTAAATAATCATAATGACCATCCTGCCACATTCATTTCTTCGGAGTATGCCGCTTTGCCTTAGCATCCAATTCACGGAGATAAGCCAGTTTTTCAGCGATTTTCGCTTCCAGACCATAGGCAGTTGGATGATAAAAATCTGCTGGCGGCATGCCATCCGGGAAATAATTTTCACCCGCGGCATAGGCTTCTGGCTCATCATGCGCGTAACGGTAGTTCTGCCCGAAACCCATGTCTTTCATGAGCTTGGTGGGCGCATTGCGTAATCGTACCGGTACGCGGCGTGATGGTTCGTGTTCGATCAATGAGCGGGCTTTTTTGTAGGCAACGTAAGCCGCGTTGCTTTTCGGGGCACAGGCCAGGTAAAGCGCCGCCTGTGCCAGAGCCAGCTCTCCTTCCGGACTGCCGAGGCGCTCGTAAGCGTTACAGGCATCCAGGGTAATAGTGAGTGCGCGCGGATCGGCCAGACCGATATCTTCCGTCGCAGCACGGATCAGCCGCCGGCCAATATAAAGCGGGTCAGTGCCGCCGTCGAACATGCGGCACATCCAGTAAAGTGCAGCATCCGGGGAGGAGCCGCGAATGGATTTGTGCAAGGCTGAAATCTGATCGTAAAACTCATCGCTGCCTTTATCAAACTGACGCATGCTGCGCGATAGCACATTGCGTACATAATCCGCATCGATCTCGGTCACCCCTTCGGTCTCGGCAGCGACACCTGCCTGCTCAAGCAGGTTCAATAGCCGTCGCGCATCGCCATCGGCAAAAGTGATCAGCAAGTTTTTCGCTTCGTCGGAGAAATACAGTTTTGGCAAGTCCGCTCGACGGGCGCGTTCAAACAGGTGCATGAGCTCATCCCCGGATAAGGGACTCAGTGCATAGACCTGCGAGCGCGACAACAGCGCGCGATTGACTTCAAATGAAGGATTTTCCGTGGTGGCGCCGATAAACGTGATCAATCCATGTTCGACATAAGGCAGAAAAGCGTCCTGCTGTGCCTTGTTGAAGCGGTGGACCTCATCCACGAACAAAATAGTGTGCCGGCCCGATTGCTGAAGTACCTGCTGGGCTCGTTCGATGGCGTCACGGATATCTTTTACACCGGACAGCACCGCTGACAGCGCAATGAATTCAGCATCAAACACACGCGCCATCAAACGTGCCAGGGTGGTTTTCCCACTGCCTGGCGGCCCCCATAAAATCATGGAATGCAGTTTTCCGGATTCAAAGGCAAGCCGCAAAGGTTTGCCAGCGCCCAACAGGTGTGCCTGGCCAATGACATCATGCAGTGATTGGGGGCGTAAGCGCTCCGCCAGCGGTGCAACAGGTTTTTGCGGTGCAAATAGATCAGTCACTGATCACATCGGCCCCTTCAGGCGGGGTAAACTGAAATAAATCGGGAGCGAGCACGGGATTGGCGGCAAGATCAGTAAATACCAATAAAGTAAATTGCCCGAAGTTGTCGCGCAGCACCATTTCGCGCAATTCGCCTGTTTGGGAAAACCCCATGCGGATCAATTCAAACGTGCTTTCCTGAGCCTTAGGCGTGGCTTCCAGCCATTCGATCTCATCATCCACCTCGATTTCTGTCAGATTAAAGTCCCGTTCGATGGTACTGCTACCCGCCAGCAAGGCAGCCGGGCTGCTGCCAATCGCTAGATCCAGTTGACGTACCGTGACCTGATTAAGGTCCTGATCATAAAACCATACTTTTGCACCGTCCCCAACAATCAATTGCTGATAAGGTTTCTCATACGTCCAACGGAATTTGCCGGGTCGCTCAAACATCATGACGCCACTGGCTTCCTGCACGATCTGAAGGTTTTTATCAAGCAGGGTTTGTGAAAACACTGCCTTGAAAGTCTGTGCTTTTTGAACGAATGCCTTAAGGCTATCGATAGCGGAAGCTTGGGTAACCAAGGAAAATAAGCAAAGCAGCCAGAATAAGCTCAATCGAATCATGCTGTTCCTCATAAAATTAGCTGAATGGAACCCTACAGTCAAACATGCTTTTGTCACCCGCCAATGCTTCCTCAATCATCCCGGTTAGGCGCCAACACCTCGCGGTTACCATTGCTCTGCATGGCGGAAACGAGGCCGGCACGTTCCATTTCTTCGATCAGGCGAGCTGCGCGGTTGTAGCCAATACGCAGTTGTCTCTGCACCAGCGAAATCGAAGCCCGGCGTGATTTCACCACAATGGCGACCGCTTCATCATACAGCGCATCCGTTTCACCTCCTGCCTGCCTGCTCGTTTCACCATTCTCGCCAGTAAACTCGTTCTCTTCATCGTTTGCTTTGAGAACTTCCTCGATATAACATGGCTCACCATGTTCCTTAAGATATTCCACCACTTTGTGGACCTCATGATCGGCCACGAAAGCGCCATGGACACGTTGCGGATAACCGCTGCCGGGAGGCAGGTAAAGCATGTCGCCCTGGCCAAGCAAGGCTTCTGCCCCCATTTGATCGAGAATGGTGCGTGAATCGATTTTGCTGGAAACCTGGAAAGCGATCCGTGTCGGGATATTGGCCTTGATCAGGCCCGTAATGACATCAACCGAAGGCCTCTGCGTCGCCAGCAGCAGATGGATCCCCGCCGCACGGGCTTTCTGGGCAAGCCGCGCGATCAATTTCTCGACTTTTTTCCCCATGATCATCATCAGATCAGCCAGCTCATCAATCACCACCACGATTAAAGGCATTTCCTCCAGTTGCACCGGCGTATCAGGTGTCGGGCTAAGCGGATTGGTCAGCAATTCCTCATTCTTTATTGCCTCGCGGACTTTCTGGTTATAGCCAGCAAGATTGCGTACCCCCAGGGAGGACATCAGCTTATAGCGCCGTTCCATTTCAGCTACGCACCAGTTGAGTGCATTTGCCGCATCGCGCATATCGGTCACCACCGATGTCAGCAGATGGGGAATCCCTTCATAAACAGACAGCTCCAGCATTTTCGGGTCGATCAGAATCAACCGGACCTGCTCGGGCGTGGCTTTGTAAAGCAAACTCAGGATCACCGCATTGATTGCAACCGACTTACCGGAGCCAGTCGTTCCTGCCACCAGCGCATGCGGCATTTTCGCGAGATCAGAGACAATCGGGCGTCCACTGATATCCTTGCCGAGTGCAATGGTCAACGGTGAAGGCATATCAGCATACGGTTGAGAACTGAGGATTTCATGTAAACGCACCATTTGCCGCTTGGGATTGGGAATCTCCAGACCCATGGTGGTCTTCCCGGGGATGGTTTCGACCACGCGGATGCTCGCAACCGAGAGCGCACGCGCCAGGTCCTTCACCAGATTGATGATCTGATTGCCTTTGACGCCGACAGCGGGTTCGATTTCGTAACGGGTGATGACCGGGCCAGGATGCGCTGACATCACTTTAACTTCGACACCAAACTCCTGCAGCCGGCGCTCAATCAGGCGAGAGGTAAATTCCAGCGTGTCATTGGATAGCAGCTCGACATTCTTCTGAGGTTCATCCAGCAGATGAAGTGGCGGCAGGAGCGCATCCGGTGAATCACTGGAAAAAGAGGTTTGTTTTTCTTTGACAATGCGCACAGGTTTCTGCACAGCAGGTTCAGGCAGTTCTATCCGCAACGGAGAAGAAGGCTCGACAGGCTTTCTGTAATCATCCCTTACCGGCTCCTTATCGTCCCTGGTACGCATCAACGAAGCAGTCACTTCGGCGCGCCGGTCTCGCAGAGACAATAAACGATTCCATAGGGAAAAACACGACTCTTCTATGGCTTCACCTATTTTCTCGGAAATACGCACCCAGGATAGCCCTGAAAAAAGACTGAAACCAATCGCCATCAGAATCACCAGCCCGAGCGATGCGCCAGTAAACCCAAGCAGCAGGGAGAGATTTTTACTGAGAACCTCTCCCAGCACTCCCCCTGGCACCAGGGGGAGCGAGATATTAATCGTATTGAGACGAAGCGACTCAAAGCCACTGCTGGCAACGAGCAGCATCATAAAGCCTGTCAGTGAAATGAGCAGCGTGCGGGGATCGAATAAGCTGGCGATATCAATACGGCGGTAACTCCACAATACTGCCGAGAGAAAAAAAATGACCCACCACCATGCTGAAGCGCCAAACATATAAAGCAGCAAATCTGCCAGCCAGGCACCTGCCTTGCCCCCTGCATTACTAACCTGATCGATATGGTCGCTATGTGACCAGCCAGGATCAGTACGGTCAAAGCTCATAAAGATTAATATCAGATACAAAGCGACGCCCCCCAGTATCAGGCAGCCCGCTTCTCGTAATAATTTGGAAATTCTCGGTGGCAAAGGATTATTGTTAGCCTTCTTCGCCATCGGTTTATTGACAGCACTCATGCAAATATCAGGAAAATAGAGATAAAAATCTGTTTGATGATATGGAAATCATATAGAAATTCTTGAGCAAGCTTTGCCATCACCGGTTGATTAACACTGATGAACCAGCGAAATAACCTGTTATTGCAAGGCGCCCGATCACAAGCAAATACTACGGCTTTTTGGAGAAGCTACGTTTTCACAAGTTCCAGGCGCTTTCCAAACTCAGAAAAGCCCGCCTAATTCTGGGCGGCTTTAAGTAATTCAATAATAGACGGATTGTTGGCAATATCCAGCGCGGTCTTGCCACTCACGCTCTTGAGCGCGGGGTTGGCGCCTTTGGCCAACAGCAGTTTGACGATATCCTCATGCTCATGCAATGCTGCCCACATCAAGGCAGTAATACCGTCCTGATTCTGCTGATCAATGCTGGCTCCTTTCGCCAATAAGGTTTCAACGACAGCCGTCTGGCCATTCTGTGCAGCGAGTATCAACGCTGTAAAATCGTTGGTAGCCTTTAAATCAGGCTGCGCACCACTCGCCAGCAATGTTTCGACGACTGCCTGCTGACCAGACAAAGCGGCCAGAATCAATGCAGAAGCGCCGTTTGCGTCCTGCAAATCAGGTTCCGCACCTTTTGCCAGCAATGCCTTTACAATTTCCAAATGACCATTCTGTGCAGCCAGGTGGAGTGCTGTCGTTTGATTCTCGTCTCTTAAATCAGTTTTGGCTCCTTTTGCCAGTAAAGCGTTGACAATCGCGCTATTGCCTTTGGCAGAAGCAAGCATCAGGGGCGACAAGCCATTTTTGCTTTGCAGATCCGGTTTAGCACCTTTTGCGAGCAAAGCCTCGACAATGGCTTCATGGCCATTTTTAGTCGCCAGCAGCAATGCTGTTCCCCCTTGAACATTCTGCAGATCCAATGCTGCATTATTTTCCAATAGCAACTTCACAACGGCGGCATGACCATTCTGCGAAGCAACCGCCAGTGCAGTAAACCCATCAGGGTTCTGCAAATCGATTTTGGTTCCTTCTTCCAGCAATTTTCCGACAGCTGCGGCATCACCGGTCAGGGCCGCCTTGAGAAAATCCACTTCCTTTTCGGCAAAACTCACCGATGCCTGTGTAACCAGAAGGGTTACTATCGCCATAAAAACTAAACGCCTGAATTGCGGACCGAACAAAATTTTCATATGTTTCATTAATCTACCTGAAATAACGTGATCTGTAATGGGGGTCAAGTATAACGCACCCTATTTTCTATCGTGTTATTTTTTATAATTTTGCGGGGTAAAGGATTTTTCGTGAACCCGCCCCTTTCGCCTGCTTGAGTGGCAGCAGGATGGCAATATCCAAATCGCTTTCGGGTCGTTCATATTCCGTCCCCCAGGACCCAAACAGGTAAATCGCCTGCGTCTCCGACCAGGCATCCAGGATCAGCTTCAC
>CAZKPL010000061.1:0-14462 GCA_964554625.1 uncultured Nitrosomonas sp.
AAGCTGCATGCTATCTCCTTCTGTTTTATAGAATTACGCCAAATGAACTTTCATCATAACAAACTTTGTTAGATCCACAAATATGACGAACAAATCTCGGCTTTTGGACCAGATGCGGGATAAACTCAGGCTCAAGCATTACCGCTACCACACAGAGCAATCTGATGTTGACTGGATAAAACGTTTCATTTTCTTTCACAACAAGCAGCATCCCGATACGATGGGAGAAAGGGAAGTTGAATCGTTTCTGACTTATCTCGCAGTTAAACGAAATGTTGCCGCATTCACACAGAATCAGGCGCTGTGCATGCTGCTATTTTATATAAGGAGGTATCAGGCTGTGATACACACAAAGTATTGATTTGTCACCCAGAAGACAAAGCTTAACCCTATTCTCTGGCTTGAAGATTCTTCCGTCTCTGCCTGGGCATTATTTTGCTGCCCCTTTATAAACAAAAAAAACCCATCCCCTTATTAAAAGAGGATGGGTATATGCAATGCTCGTTACAACCTGGATTTAAACAACATCATCCAGAATCGCTCGGCTTTGTTCGTTCCATTGCACATCCAGAAGGTTGGAAAAGCGTGTAATAACCTGGATGACAACGCCCCCAGAGAACAAAGCGGCCCATGCCAGCACCACGAAGCCCCAATGTAGCGGTGCGCTAAAGAGTTCCTCCATGAACCAGAAGGCATGGCCCCATTCATTCAAGCCAACGTTCGGGAGACTCATCAACGGACCGACAATAGACATCACCAAAGGAAACGAGATTCCCTTGTTGTACAGCGGCAATCGCGTCCTTGCATATAGGAAAGTTGATACGCCTATGATGATGTACATCGGGAACGAGCCATAGAACAGCGGAATGTGGCTGGGCGTGAAACTGGTATCGCGAATGATCACCTGATGCCAGGAAGCATCCTGTTCAGTGAAGAAACTCGAACCCCAGTAGACAGCAAACAAGTACACACCTAACCACATCATGAAATAAAAATACCGCTTAATTTCCATTTTCACCGGCAGGTTCGCCAGTTGTTCCTGGGTATCGCGTGTTTTCCATACCCAACCCCAGACCGTCAGCGCCAGGATCGGCCAGAGTGCCATTTGGAAACGCCATAGGCCCATCCAGATTTGATCGAACTCCGGTTCCATGGAGTCCATCCCATGGGAGTAGGCGTAGGTCCGCTGAAACCAGACCCAGAAAATTGCTATTCCCAGTACGGGTAGAAGACCCAGTTTGTAAAATCTGGAATCATACCATTCCGACATGTCATAGGCAGGAATGCCTGCCTTTGCTGCTTTATCTACCGACCTGTTTCCAAGTGCAGGAATACTCATTCAATTAGCTCCTCTTTTGCAAATAATCCAAAATTCCAAAAGGAATTCAAAAACTAAGAACAAAAACAACAGCCCCGGTCCGACCAAAAATTTTCCAGAAATGAAAAATCTTTGGAAGTACCGGTTTCAAAGCATCCATGGCCTCTTTCCTCCTCTTCAAGTTATGATTCCACCATTAAAGGCACTTCAATGCCTTGTCGTGAGACCTTACCTTGGCTTCATGACCATCCAGGGCTATAGTCCAATGGCCACTACGCTAGCATCTACATGCTCTAGGGATCAAAACAGTATCGTTATCAATAACGCTATTGCCCTATCTAAAAATATCAAATGATAATTTGTGAAATTTTTGTGAAGTAGTATAAATACAGACTTTTTTTTATCAATTAAGTTCCCCCAAGGAATTTTTCCTGATATTGCGAAAGGAATTAATTTGATCAACTCGAAAAAGAAGGCATGAAATGACGGCACCAGGAGAGCGATTCCAAGTTGCTCGTAAGCCTTGGCCGCCTAGTCCCAGAATTCCGGGATCGCTTGATGTATGCCTCACCAGCTCATCAATCCGATGCCGGATAATATGGGGAGAGAAAACAGTTTTACTTGTAGACCTTCAGGACGGGGAAGTGCTGATTCTGTTCTTGACATATCAATACGACCGGTCATATTATAAGAATATGCCTAAAGTGACGAAAAAAGAACTCAAGCGAGAAAACCTGTTGAATCAGGGAGTGGCCATGCTCATGGAGCAAGGTTATCATGGTACGGGGCTACAGGAAATCCTTGATGCGGCAAATATTCCCAAGGGCTCTTTTTATCATTACTTTGGCAGTAAAGAAAATTTTGGTGCGGAAGTGATCCAGCACTACGTCGATCCCTTTATCGCACAATTAGCGGTGCATCTGCAACAATCGGAAACCGACGCGCTGGCTGCGATACGGCATTATTTCGATGAACTCATCATGGAGCTTGAAAAAAATGAGTTTAAGGGCGGCTGTCTATTGGGCAATCTGATGGGGGAAATAGGCGATACCAGCGAAATTTGCCGGAAGTCCCTTCAATCCGCCGTTGGGCGTTATCGGGATTTATTGCGATCCGG
This sequence comes from uncultured Nitrosomonas sp., assembly GCA_964554625.1. Classification (GTDB taxonomy): domain Bacteria; phylum Pseudomonadota; class Gammaproteobacteria; order Burkholderiales; family Nitrosomonadaceae; genus Nitrosomonas. The sequence goes on from CAZKPL010000061.1 coordinate 2,436, forward strand.
GCTGACTAAAGCGCAGCAGCAGGGTACGGTAAGACCGGACAAATCGGCTGAAGAGATGGCGGATTTGCTGATAAATGCCTGGCAGGGGGCCTTACTGAGGATGAAAATAGAAAAATCATCTGCTCCAGTTAAGCAGTGTTGTAAGGATTTGCTAGAAGATTTTTTCAAGCCGTGATTTTTTTGCACCAAAAAAAAACGACCGGTCATATTATTTAATCTTAATTCTATAGGAGATGAAAAATGCCAAAATATATCATCGAACGCGACATTCCCGGCGCCGGCGCTCTTACGCCACAGGACCTTCAGGCTATTTCACAGAAATCCTGCAATATCCTGAATCACATGGGCCCACAAATTCAGTGGCTGGAAAGTTACGTAACGGACGATAAGGTTTATTGCCTCTACATCGCACCCGACGAAGCTACCATCAGGGCGCATGCTGAACAGGGCGAATTTCCCGCTAATCGTATTTCTCGAATCCATTCCGTGATTGACCCCACGACCGCGGAGAATTAATTCCTGGGAGCGCAGCAATAAAATGTCCATGCTCATAAAACATACTTACTAAGGAGGTAACGTTCATGCAACTCCCTGTCATTCATTTAGGGATCATCAGCCTGGCCCTGGCTGTTGCAGGTGTTTCCAGCGCATTCGCAGAAACTGGCGAAGCGGCTTCGGCCAAAAAACGCGAAACTGCCACAGGTTCTGCGGGTGGTCACAAGCATGATGTCTCATCCAGCATAGTCAACAAGTCAGATCCGGATGGTCAGCTTGCGCCAAGTTTACAGAACCTGGGCACTCATGCATTCCCGGTCAGCACACGTAATAAATTAGCACAACAGTACATCAACCAAGGCTTGAATCTCGCCTATGGATTCAACCATACGGAAGCGCGCCGCGCATTCCGGGAAGCCGCACGGCTTGACCCCGCGCTCGCCATGGCTTATTGGGGCCAGGCGCTGGTGCTCGGCCCCAACATCAACGCACCCATGGATCCAAAGGATGAGGCGCAGGCTCTGGAACTTGTGCAAAAGGCGCGAGCAGCCGCAGCAGAAGCGTCACCGCGGGAGCGGGCGCTTATTAGCGCGCTCGAGAAGCGCTATACAGGAAAGCCTGAACAGCGTGCAGCAAACGACCAAGCCTACGCGGATGCAATGCGGGATGTGCACCAGCGTTTTCCGGACGATGATGATATTGCGACACTTTATATCGAATCAATGATGAACGTTCATCCTTGGGATTATTGGATGCGTGATGGTTATTCGCGAGAAGGAACAACTGAAATCGTTGCGCTCACTGAGAAAGTGATACAGCGCAATCCACGGCATCCGGGCGCGCTGCATATGTATATTCACCTCGTCGAAGCAACGAATACACCGGAACGCGCAGAAAAGGCGGCTGATACGCTGCTGACGCTGATGCCCGCCGCGGGGCATATGATACATATGCCCTCGCACATCTATCTGCGCGTGGGCCGCTATGCCGACGCGATGAAAAGCAATCAGCTTGCCATCGCTGCGGATGAGCATTACATCGCGCAGTGCCGCGCGCAGGGAATTTATCCGATGGTCTATTATCCGCACAATCTCCACTTCCTGTCGTTTGCCGCAACAATGGATGGCCAAAGCAGGATTGCAATCGAATCGGCGCGAGCAGCTGCCAGCAGAATAGACGATGCCACACTAAAAGATTTGCCACTGACCGCACTGTTCCGCATGCAGCCATACTGGGCGCTTGCGAGATTCGGGCACTGGCAAGCGGTCTTTGATGAGCCTGTGCCACCATCCACCAATGCATTTCTGAAAGGAAGCTGGCATTATGTACGCGGCCTCGCATTTGTCGCCACAGGGCAATTGCAACAAGCCGGGCAGGAGCTGGAGGCGCTGCGCGAGATCATGAAAGACCCATCGCTGGACGGCCCGCTGCTCTCGAAAAACACCCCGCGCACCGTGCTGAGCGCCGCGCCTGAAGTGCTCGCAGGCGAAATCGCCGCCGCGCGTGGACAGTTCGACCAGGCCATTGCACACCTTGAACGCGCGGTTCGCCTTGAGGATGCCCTGGTGTACACGGAACCATTGGAATTTCACTTTCCGCCCCGGCTGGCGCTGGGTGCTATTCTGCTGGAGTCAGGGCGCCCGGACGAAGCGGAAACAGTATATTGGGAAGATCTGAAGAGGAATCGCAACAACGGCTGGGCGCTTTATGGCTTGATGCAGGCGCTGCGTGCGCAAAAGAAGAGTGATCAGGCGGCGCTCATCGAAGCGCGTTTCAAAAAGGCTTGGGCGCGCGCCGATGTGGAACTCAATGCATCCCGCTTCGGACGTCAAGCTGTAGAGAGGTAAAACCTGTCCACGTTTTCAATTCTTCTACCACGGAAGCCTCTGATAATCTCTCGCTTCGCGGTCCATCCAGGAACTCAGAGGCTTCCCGGCATAACGTTGCTCAGGTGACTGAGCAATTGTCAGCATAATCATTTGGATTAGACTCGATCAATCTAATCTTGTAAAACCACGCTGATTCTCTCGGCTGATACGAAAAAAATTAGACACGAGTATGGAATCAGGGACAGCCCTTGCATCCGTTTGTTTTCGCCATGGTAAAAGTAGCTTGATCGAGATTGGCCTCACTTAGATCGGCATCGGTTAGATCAACGCCGGTGAAATCCACTCCCTGCAAATTAGCGTTAACCAGGGAAGCTCCCCGCAAATTGGCTGCGCGCATGTTGGCGCCCATCAAGTTGGCATTGTTGAGTATAGCGTCGCCGAGTCTGGCATTGGTGAGATCTGCGTTGGTCAGCACGGATTCTGTCAAATTGGCGCCGCTCAGGTCCGCATTCTGCAGAATGGCGCCTCGCAGATTCGCGCCAACAAGCTGCGCGTCATTGAAGCGTGCCCCTCGGGCATTCGTTTTTACTAGCGAGGCCTGGCTCAAATTGGCTCCACGCAGTTGGGCACTCGACAGATTCGCTTCATTCAGATTGGCCTCAGTCAAATTCGCCCCGGAAAGCACCGAACGGGTGAACTGGGAATTTGCCAGATTCGCACTTCGAAGATCAGCGCCATACAGATTCATGTCCACACAAAATGTGCCGCGCCGGATGCTGCATCCCTCCACATTGCGCGCCCCTTGGGCAAATGCTTCAGCGCCGGTGAGCAAAAGCAGCAAGAGAAAACCCTGAAAAGCTATAGTCAATGGCTGGCGGGCGCGACGCCTGGTGTGGAGAATACGAGGCTTATCAAGTGGATGGGCAGGAAGTCTGGTGCTACGCAACCCGGTCACGCAATGACACAACAGATTTCTCACGATGATCGATAGTGAAACGATTTTTCTTCTGAGCATAAGTATCAGGGCAACTCCGTTGGAAACGCAGGGTTTAAGCAGGTTGTTCAAAAAAGGTTTAATCTGTGGCTCACGCGCCAAAGCGCTCAAGAGGACTGCGCCTCCTGCAACATTTTTCGGAAGTAACGCATAGATTGGCCACTTCGAATCCCAGCGGAAGCCTTGACATTGATTCTGATCGGCCCTGCATGGCCATGCTTGAGAAGCCCCAACCCAGCTATATTCGCAGTAGGGAAATACAACATCCTTTCCCTACTTGCAGGAATGTACCGAGGATTACCTATATTGTCAAACATCCTCAGGAATGATCTACAAGGGAATCATGCCTAATTCCTATTAAAAAGTACTCCAATGATTCTGGGCACATTCAAGCAAATAACGGCGAGGGAAAATAGTCAGCTCAGAAAGGAAAGGCGAAAAAAGCGCTATCATTTAACCAGCGCATCACCCATCAATGAATCAACGGGCTCAAACGCTGAAGTATCCACCCGAATAGATGGTTAACTATCCGTCCATCAGGGTTATTTTCAAGCCGGGAGAATCTCCGGGAAAACAGCGAACCGTGCGATGCCGTCATTACCGATGGCGCCACGGTACATGCCGCTGGTATTAAAGCGCATCGCATAATTGCCTGCTGCATCCAATACAATCAGACCACCATCACCGCCGAGGGCAGCGATTTCTGCAAGCACATTATCGGCCGCCTCGGCAATCGGTGCGTGCTGCAACCGTACCTGTGCCGCCGTGTTGAACGCAGCTGTAGTGCGAATAAACATTTCTCCGGTACCGGTCGCAGATACCGCAACCGAGCGATTATCCGCGTAAGTGCCGGCGCCGATGAGCGGCGAATCGCCCACACGTCCGAAGCGTTTGTTGGTAAGTCCGCCGGTTGAGGTTCCGGCGGCAAGATTGCCGTAACGATCCAATGCTACGGCACCGACCGTACCACGCTTTTCATCCCTGTCCGGCGGTGACGTAACCGGGACAGCATCGTGGTCGCGCAACACACGTTCCTTGGCAATTGCTTTTTGCAACTGGTCCCAACGGTATTGGGTATAGAAATAGGATGGATCCACGATCTCCAGACCCTGCCCGGCAGCGAAGGCTTCAGCGCCCTCACCCATCAGCATCACATGCGCGCTTTTTGTCATCACGGCGTGCGCAGCGCGAATCGGATTGCGGATCGTCGTAACCGCAGCCACAGCCCCTGCCATGAGCGTGGAACCCTCCATAATCGACGCTTCCAGTTCGTTGCGGCCGGCATGACTGAACACCGCGCCCCTGCCCGCATTAAACAAGGGCGAATCCTCCATCACGCCAATTGCCGCAATCACGCCATCAATGCTGCTGCCGCCAGCTTTCAGCATCGCATAGCCAGCAGTCAACGATTGTGCAAGTGCCTGCATATAAGCCTGCTCGCGTTCCACTGTCAGCTTGCTGCGCGTAATCGCACCCGCACCGCCGTGGATCACCAAGCGAATTGGGGAGGTATCTGCCATTACCGGATTAGCGCTCATTCTTTCCCAAGAACAAGCGCATTGATCAAATCTCCGACACGCCTAAGCAATTCGTATTGATGCCTCATCTTAACCCGGATATTTCATAAATTCGCGTGATGATCACGCAGAATTTTGATTAATAGGGAAGTTTTGAGAAGGAGTGGTGTAGTGATTCATACACCCGACTGAGCAAAATCTTTCTTATTAATCAAAAGGCAAGTGAGGGCACGTGCCAATTTATGAAATATCCGGGTTAAGCACACGACATTGCTCCTCATTTAATAATTTCTCTTAATCAATTAGATAGCGCTTTATTAATCTTAGCTTTCTCAGATTATGCATACTTTGAACCATCGCTGTAAAGCGATTGTAAGTCCATGGGAATCTGTAATCTCCTCATGATTTTGTATAATGCTGCTGTAGAAAGATGCTCAGCAAGCTGATCGAAATCATCGAAACATCATTTGCTACAGGAATTTATTAATGAAGGAAAAACAGATATTGAGCATAGTTGCTCTCCTGATGATACTACCCTTGCTATCTGGTTGCTGGACATTGGTTGCGGCCGGCGCGGGTGCTTATGGGGGGTATAAGATGAAAGAAAACGGCTATACCTTACAGAATCCGATTGCGAAAGAAAAGGGTAAAAAATCAAGCCAGTAAGATTCCCAGCATGGCTGCCAACAAGAGGAGATTAATCAGATTGATGCGATCATGAAACGATGCGGCGTCATTCTCAGCGATGGCATAAAGGATTTTCATCCAGCCTATTTTGCTATGGTAATGGCCACCGGCATCATGTCGATTGCTTTTGAAGCCATGGCTTTCCCCGGCATAGCGAAGACGCTTTTCACGCTGAATCTGGTTTTTTATCTGATCTTGTGCGCCATCCTGGCTGCGCGGGCAGTGCTTTTTCTACCGGATTTAATGGTGGATTTGAGGACCCTGCGGCGGGCAGTGCTTTTTCTGACGTTTGTGGTTGGCACCAATACCGTCGGAATACAGCTTGCCACCTTCCAGCAGGCCACGGAATGGGCCATTGGATTAGGGTCGATTGCCCTCGCTGGCTGGTTCGGATGCCTCTATTTCATCGTGCTTGATTTTATCGCTATGCAAGGCAAACCCCTGCACGAAGTCGTGAACGGCGCGACCTTGCTGGTTGTCGTCAGCACCGTATCGATATCCCTGCTGGGAGTTCATCTTCTGGATGCAATGGAAATCCATACCGGCTATGCTTATCTTATGGCAGCAAGTTTCTGGATTACGGGTTATATCCTGTATCTGCTGATCATAACAGTATTAATCTATCGCCTGTTTTTCAGGCGATTTGAAACTGGAGATTGGGACGCGCCTTACTGGATCTGCATGGGAGCAGCGGCAATCATTGTTCTGGCGGGCTCCGAACTCGTCATGCGCATGCCTGCCCTGCCAGGATGGGAAGACATCCGGCAAACTGTTTTGTGGATGACCGTGGTTGCATGGAGCATGGGAACATTGTGGACTCCCTATCTACTGGTCATGGATATCCAGAAATTCACCCGCGTGGGAATCGCAGCTTCAGCACCCATGTGGATAAAAACTCTTCCGTGGTCAAGACTGGCGTTTGGCAGGCAATATTATGCCTACGACCCGCCTTCATGGAGCAGGGTTTTTCCCATGGGAATGTACGCAGCCTGCACAATTTCCCTGTCGAAAGCGGCAGGCTTCGGATCGCTGGCGACGATTCCCCAATATTGGGGCTGGTTTGCGCTGCTGGTCTGGTCTCTGACATTAATTGGCATGTTACGCGCCGTAATGAATATAGTTAGAATCTCCCCACATTAAGATGAATTCACATGTCTAATCTTTTTGAGTTGCAGATGAGTAGAACACTTTCGTCGTTGCGTCATGGTTTGGCCTGCAGTTTGCTCAGCGTCCTTTTTCTTCTGGGTGGATGCCAATCATTTCTGACCAGTCAATCGGCATTGCCCACTCCAGCGGCCAAACCGTTACCCGTTGCGATGGCCAGCCATGAATTCAGCTTCGACCCTGTCCGCGAAGACGTGGTCGGCACACTGCGGATCATCACCGTTAACAAAGAGGACACGCTCTCCGATATCGCCCGGCGGTTCAACCTCGGCTATGAAGAGATCGTGAGCGCCAACCCCGGCGTCGACCCCTGGCTGCCGGGAGAAGGCACCGAAATCGTGATTCCCACCCAGTTCGTGCTGCCGGACGCGCCGCGCAAAGGCATCGTCATCAATCTCGCGGCAATGCGCCTATTTTATTTTCCGAAGGCAGCGCCTGGCGAGCCACAGAAGGTCATTACCCATCCGCTTGGCATCGGACGCGTGGAATGGAAAACACCGGAAGGCACGACCAAAATCGCCTCCAAGAAGGAAAATCCCAGCTGGATACCGACACCTTCCATCCGCAAAGAACACGCGAAGAATGGCGATCCGCTACCCGCCGTCGTACCGCCCGGTCCGGATAACCCGATGGGCAGCCATGTGCTGAAACTCGCCTGGCCGAATTACGCCATTCACGGCACCGACAAACCGCCGAGCATCGGTCTGCGCGGCAGCCACGGCTGTCTGCGCATGTATCCGGAAGACATTGCGCGCATCTACAGCAAGATCCCGGTTGGCACGCCGGTGCGAGTAGTGAATCAGCCCCGCCTGCTCGGCTGGCGCGGCCAGACGCTGTACCTGCAAGCCTATCCCATCCTGGAAGACGACAAGCGCAATCACGATAAACTGCTCAAAAAATCACTGCGCGCCGTGCGCGCAACATCCAGGGAAAAACACAAAGCGCAACCCCAGGCCAGGATCAACCAAGCCCTGCTCAACGAAGTGATTCGCAACCCGCGCGCCATAGCCATACCGGTCACACAACCGCATATGACCCTGCAGACCTATCTAGACCGCACTGCGCCCGCGCAAAACACGCTGCCACTCAACGCCACCTGGAACGGTGACATGAGCGGGCAACTGACAGCGAGCGATGTATTGGAAATGGCGGATCAGGAACCGTAGCCGTTCTCATCCGCCCAGGGTGAGTAAATCACCACCATTGGCAACCACCCGGCAGGCTCACGATTGCGTATTTTTCAGGATAACGGCTGGATGGCATGCCAATGTTATAAGGTGTATCAATAATACGCGCTACAGTCTTGGCGAGTGGCATTAAGGCTCGTGCGTTTCTTGATGGCGCTGATCCGGAGTGCCTTGGCCTTGGGACAGAAGTTACTCAGTGCGCGGCTGTACTCCGCCTCGAAGACCGGTTTATTGAGTCTCAGGAAGTCCGAGAAGAAGCCGCACTCGTTGTACTGGAAGCACTGCTCGCTCACCACGAAATCGAAGGCGTTATAAACTCTCTCATCATGCGCCTGGTTGATGTTGTTCTTGAGTCCGACGAGCATGCCCCGGGCGTGAACGCTGTCTGCGACCCAAAGATTGAAGTAGATCTGATCCTCGTAGGTGAGCGGGAAGCCGCTGGACTCGTGAGCGGTCTTGTCGTAGCCGTCCATGTTGTCCGGCTCGATGGCGTCACAGCCCATACTGTGGGCCCGGTCAAAGCGCCTCGAAAGGATCTCTGCGAGCTTGGCGCCGGTTTTTGACTTTTGCGGATTAACGTCGCGGATGTCCAGCCACCGCTCGTCGGGGAACCCCGAGTACGTCGCGCCGAGAATACTCTTCGGAAAATCGGCTGCGTCATCCCGCCAATCCTCCCAGCTGCCGACATCGAGATAGCAAATAACCTTGTATCCCTTGCTATGCAGCATCTGAACCGCGCCACTGTATTCGTTCTCGAACATATCAATGTCGTAGATCCGGATGGACGTATCGGGGTTTACCTTGATCGGCACGGCGAGCTGCCAGTCCCATTTCGGTGGTTGAACGTCCGGATCCGGATCGAGGGTTGGCGGCCAGTCGGCCCCCATCGCAGAATAGGATGAGAGTACTAGGAATGCGGCAAACAATGTTGCTCCAAATTTGCAAATTTTCATAATTAAAGAATGTTTGTCCATGGCTGCTTTCTCCTTTGAATTTTAGGCTTTGCAAGGTTGGGAATATTGATACAGCCAGATAAGATTCCAGTTACTGAGTTAATAACAATCTATTTGGCAGTTGAGAAACGCCACAACGATCACCGGGGCTCTCAAACCTCACTGGCCAAATCTATAAGTAAAAAAAACAAAACAGATCGGCACCTGAAGCAGGATAGAAGTTACCGATCAACCAGCCCGACTTTAGTGCACGATGCACCCTAAGGGATAACCAGCAGGAAATCAATAATGCATTTGCATACAATTTTTGCTTCTTGGCATAATTTGGGTCAGAGTGACTTAGCCTAACTTTACATGGATAACCCGCCAGTCAATTTCCTCGCAACGTGCTGTCAAACTGATGCAACATTACCGCGCGGGAATTGATTGACATTCAAATAACTTGAGAAGCGGCCAGGAATGGCTCGTCAAGTCCCTCCAATGACAGGACTAACCACGACGTTCGAGCACCTCCGACACGCGCGCTCGAAGGGCAGGAATCAGCTCTTCCTTGAACCATGGATTGCGCTTGAGCCACAGATTATTGCGTGGGCTCGGATGAGGAAGGGGAACAATATCAGGCCAGTTCTTCCGCCAGGCCTGGACGGTCTCGGTCAGCGAGGCGCCTTTCCTCTTTCCTTCTTTGGGGAGGTGATAGGCCTGAGCATACTGCCCTAATACCAGCGTAAGCTGGAGATCTTGCAAATGAGACAGCAATGCTGCACGCCACGCTAGAGCGCATTCGGGTCGCGGCGGCAAATCGCCGGATTGACCTGTTCCTGGAAAACAGAAACCCATCGGCAGAATGGCGATTTTCCTGGGGTCATAGAACGTTTCGCGCGAGATACCCAACCATGCGCGCAGCCTGTCACCGCTTGAATCGTTGAACGGAATGCCCGTTTCGTGCACCTTCTTGCCTGGCGCCTGCCCTGCAATCAAGATGCGAGCCGACTCATGAATCTGGAAGACCGGACGCGGACCAAGCGGCAAATGTTCAGCACAAAGCCTGCAGGCACGCACCTCATTGATCAGCGAAGCGAGGGAAGCCATGTCATGCGGGTCTAATGGCTAACGCCAAGTTAAGCGACCATCGGCCGATAATATTTGATTCACGCGAAGTTCCTCCTCCCAGGGACATTGCCTTTTGGCACGCAAGATAATTGGCAGGAAGCAATCACGATTGCACCCTGCACGAGCAGGTGCGATATACGCGGCGACAATGCGTATGTGTTAATTTTTATGCTGTTTTGCAGCAGGATATTTAGATCACTGACAGGAGCTAGCCAATGGATGCCCCTTTTGATCACTGCTAATCAATATTCTCATATAAAGCAGCGCCTTCGATCGTCAATTCCAGGCTGGCAAAATCAACTGATTCATCCTTGCCAAATTCATACAGCACCCACTTACCCGTACCGTCCTTGCGGAAGATTTCTGTTTTTCGCCGCATGGGATTAATCAGAACATATTCGACCAGAGAAGGAAACTGCCGGTATTTCTCAAATTTATTTCCTCGATCATATGCTTCAGTAGATTCAGATAGCACTTCTACAATCAATCGAGGCTCCGTCATATAACGTTCTGCCCGGTGATCGGCTTCTGAACAAGTAACGAATACATCCGGATAAAAAAAAGCATTGGCTGCTTCCAGCCTTAACTTCATATCGGCTACATAAACACGGCAACGGGTACCCCGAAGATACTGCAACAACCATGAAAAAATGTTTCCGGTTACAGCGGCATGTTGTCGTGTCGCACCCACCATGGCAAAAACTTCCCCTTCGATAAACTCATGCTTATCAGACTGCTTTTCTTCCCATTCAAGGAATTCTTCAGCCGACATCCTCATAGAAGTGACAGGGTAAACCATGGTCATTGCTCCAATTAAATTCTGGATAGATCACCAAAAATAGATTAATTTCTATAGCATACCGGAAAATTCAATGGATAGGATTGAGTCGTGAAGGAAAACAAGGCCTCTTATCCTGCCTTGCTCTCTGCAACTGCTCTTTTAACGATCAGACAGGCACATTCCGGGAAGGTCGTTATCAAATAATTATATTGAGATCAATTGAGTACATTCTCATTGATCATGTAATAAGAAATCGTGGTCTGTCCCCGATTTTTTGATATTTCATCTTGGCCTCCTGTGGTTATCGCAAATCCGCAAACTCACTTTAACCCCACTGCCTCACCGCCGTGGGAGGCTGGCTAGATGATTTTCAAATCAGAAAGATCTATGGACGATGGATTGATCCGTCAAATTAATCGTCGAAGCCCCATAATGGGACTATTATTAGCTCATGAGAGTAATTGCTCTGTTTACTTTGAAGACATTCTGGGAAAATGATCCATTTTACGCCGATGCAATTCAACCCACACTTGCCTGGTATAGACATGCATTAAAGGCCTGCTGGTCATCCCCTGCAGAAGTTAAAGCAAATTTCAAGACCGCCAGTATCCTCAAAGATGGCAGAGTCGTATTTAATATTGCCGGAAATAAATACCGGCTAGTGGTATGGATTAACTATGCCTACAGCATTGTATATATACGCTTTATAGGCACCCATGCCCAATATGATCGAATCGATGCACAAACTATTTAACCCAAAAAGATCATGAATATCAAACCAATCAAAACAGACGCCGATTACCGCGCAACATTAAAGAAAGTTGAAACGCTCATGACAGCAAAACCCAACACATCAGAAGGCGATAAACTGGATGTGCTGGCTACACTGATTGAAGCTTACGAACGGGAACACTTCCCGCTCGATCTGCCTGACCCCGTTGAAGCCATCAGGTTTGAAATGGAACAGAAAGGTCTAACCATCAAAGACCTGGAACCCATGATCGGAAAAAGCAATCGTGTATACGAGATACTAAACCGCAAACGCTCCCTGACACTTAAAATGATCCAAAAGCTACACCAAGAGCTAGGTATTCCTGCTGAATCCCTGATAAAACAACCAACTCAGACACACCCCACATGAGTAATTCTCTTTAATTTCCCACACTATGCTCAATTGCAAGACGCGACCTTTTTTTCCCTTTTTTCGACCTCTTTTTTCGTGATAGCAAACCCCAGCGATGTTAATACCACACTGTCAATATTGTTGATTTTGCTCATCTGATCATATATACAGTCAACAGCACCTATAG
>CAZKPL010000062.1:0-8876 GCA_964554625.1 uncultured Nitrosomonas sp.
GCGTTTCACCGTAACTTAATACGCTCGTCTCTGTGGCCCTGTTCCTCGCCTCACGACGGCCGGCCGTTAACCGGCATCCTGCTCTATGGAGTCCGGACTTTCCTCTCCCTACTTTCGCAGGCAGCGACTGCCTGGTCAGCTTCTGAAGACATTCTACCAACTTCCCGTAGAGGGGATGATAGATTTTTATCCTACAGCAGCGCGTTGATTTCTTTCAGCTCTTCTTCATCCAATTCCCCGACTTCGGCTTTCAGCCGTAATCGCGACATCAGATAAGTATAATAGGCTTGCGCCAAATCTCTGCGCGCAGAAAAGAACTGCTGTTGCGCATTTAAAACATCGACTTCTGTTCTGACGCCAACTTCCTGTCCCAGCATGGTGGAATCCAGCTGGCTCTTGCTGGTTGTGAGCGCCTGTTTCTGTGCTTTGATCAGAGCGATGCCATTGGTGACATTCAGGTATTGCTGGCGTACTTGCAAACCGACATTGCGCCGTGCACTCTCCAAATCCTGGCGCGCCTTGTCCCGGTTGGCTAGCGCCTCGCGAACGCGGGATTGCACCGAAAGTCCCTGGAATATGGGTACATTAAGTTGAAGGCCTACCGATTTCGATTCCAAATCGATACCACGTCCGGTAATTGCGCCCCCGACGCCCTGTTGATTGCTGTACTGCGCGACCAGATCGAGTGTTGGGTAATGGCCGGCTTTGGCTTTCTTGATTTCCTGCTCGGCCAGATCATAGGCGATGTGCTGCACTTTGAGAGAGAAATTTTTTTGCTCGGCCAATGCCACCCACTCTTCCATGTTGTCATAGGGCAGGGTAAGCGAATCAGACACTATCTTATCTATGCTGGTACTGGCCAGGAAATCTGGAAATCGATTGATGATTCCCTGTAGCGCCCGCTTATTAACCTCCAGCGTGTTTTTAGCCAAAATCTCCTGCGAGATCGTCAAATCATAACGGGCTTGAGCTTCATGCGTGTCTACGATAGTGGCAATGCCCACCTCAAAGTTGCGCTTGGCTTGCTCCAGTTGTTCGCCGATGGCTTTTTTCTGGGCACTCATCACCTCAAGATTGTTCTGGGCGATCAGCACATCAAAATACGCTTGCGCTACGCGTAAAATCAGATCCTGGGCAGCCAGAACAAATCTTGCATCAGCTTGTGCAACCTGATTTTTCGATTGTTCATAGATGATGAAATTTTCAAAGCGAATAAGCGGCTGAGTGGCTGCGATGACTATTCCGCGATTCTTGACCACTCTATCAGGGCCGAGATTGGTATCGATATACTGGTTCTGGCCTGTTCCTGTGAAATTGATATTAGGCAGCAACCCCGCTCTTCCTTGAGGCAGTTTTTCCTGTGCTGCGATGTAGGCCGCCCGTTCAGAGCCATATTTCGCATCCTGTTCCAGCGCTTCACGATAAATATCCATGAGGCTGGCAGCTTGCAGAGGTGTTTGCAGCATGACGCCGACCGCAAGCGCCATCCTCCAATATCGCAGATTTTTCATGAATGCTTGAAGCACGATTTTTCCGGATAAGGCGTTATGCCAACGCGCCCATCCTGTTGAAATGGGGAGCTATCGTACTCAATGGGAGACATTAAAAAGTGAACCGCTGGGGTTGCAGGGCATTCCTGAGAGGAGCCGTGCAGGTTTCGAACAGTATTTTTGTATGGTAGACACCCGGCGCTACGCACGTAACGAGCGTAGCCTCCATCAAAGGCTCCTCCCCGACAATCGCAAACAAACGCCCTCCCGGATTAAGGCTTTTTTGGAAAGACTCCGGTAACACCGGTATGGAAGCTGTCAGCACGATGACATCATAGGGGCCATGCTGAGGCCAGCTTTGTGCGGCGTCGCCTTGTTCCAGGGTGGCATTGGTGATGCCATGCACCTGGAGGTTAATCTTGGCCATGGTGCAAAGCGTCGGCACGATCTCAACGCTGTAAACATGCGCGCCCAGTTCTGCGAGTAAGGCGGTCATGTACCCGCTGCCGCTGCCCACCTCAAGGATTTTGTCGGTTTTTTTGATGTGCAGCTCCTGCAGGATGCGCGCTTCCATTTTGGGTGTCAGCATGACTGCGCCATGCTCCAAAGGAATTTCCATATCGGTGAAGGCGAGCGAACGATAAGCCGCTGGCACGAATTCTTCGCGTCGTACTTTATAAAGTAAATTAAGAACTGTCGTATCCAGAACATTCCACGTCCGAATTTGTTGCTCAACCATATTGAAGCGGTTTTGTTCGAGATTGGTATCGAGTTTCATAATCGTTATTTTTATGGATGAAATAAACAGACTTGCAATTATTTCATATTTCTATTAGTTTCACAGCTTAAGCTAGGGGTCCGCACTTGGAGGTTATCCAGAGAGCCTGTGAAGAAATCGTGGTGCGCAGTAGGTTTGTTGGCACAACTATGTTTTAACGGAACTTCGTTTTAACGAAACTTCGTTTTCACAGGCGCAGGGTGCTGGTGAGATAGTCCCTTAATACCTGATGCGGATAACGCCGCCGTAGGGAAGCTGGGAATATTCCTGCTCCTTGCGGTAATTTGAGGAGCATAACATGAATACAATTATTTCAAAGCTGGAAAAGTTTACGAGCGATACTGCGCAGGTGGATGAAGCTGCGATCAAGCCGCTGCCCAATTCGCGCAAAATCTATGTGCAGGGCGTTCGTCCTGACATTCAGGTTCCCATGCGGGAGATCAGTCAATCGGATACGGCCACGCGCGATGGCACAGAAAAGAATCCTCCCATCTATGTTTACGATACCTCCGGCCCGTATACGGATCCTGCTGTCAGGATCGATATTCGTGCCGGACTTGCGCCCTTGCGCGAACAATGGATCGAAGCGCGTGGCGATACCGAATTGCTTTCAGGACTGACTTCAGCTTATAGCCGGGAGCGGTTGAATAATCCGAAGCTTGCGGAGATGCGCTTCAATCTCAAACGCCCGTCCCGGCGTGCCAGGACAGGCGCCAATGTGACGCAGATGCACTATGCGCGCCGCGGCATGATTACACCGGAGATGGAATATATTGCGATAAGGGAAAACCAGCGCCGGGAAAGCATCAATGTGCAAAGCGATGAATGGCTTGCCCGCCAGCATCCCGGCCAGGATTTTGGCGCAGCGATCCCGCGCGTGATTACCCCGGAGTTTGTGCGCGATGAGGTCGCGCGCGGACGCGCGATTATTCCCGCGAATATCAATCATCCGGAATCCGAGCCGATGATCATCGGCCGTAATTTCCTGGTCAAAATCAACGCCAATATCGGTAATTCCGCATTGGGCTCCAGCATTCAGGAAGAAGTCGAGAAAATGACCTGGGCGATTCGCTGGGGTGGCGACACGGTGATGGATCTTTCCACCGGCAAGAATATCCATGAAACGCGCGAATGGATCATTCGTAACAGTCCGGTGCCGATCGGTACGGTGCCCATTTACCAGGCCCTGGAAAAAGTCGATGGCAAAGCAGAAGAGCTGACCTGGGAGATATTCCGCGATACCTTGCTTGAACAAGCAGAGCAGGGCGTGGATTACTTCACCATTCACGCCGGGGTCCGTTTACCGTTTATTCCCATGACGGCCAAGCGCATGACCGGCATCGTTTCGCGTGGCGGCTCGATCATGGCCAAGTGGTGCCTGGCGCATCATCAGGAAAGTTTCCTCTATACGCATTTCGAGGAAATCTGCGACATCATGAAAGCGTATGACGTCAGCTTCTCGCTTGGGGACGGGCTTCGTCCCGGTTCGATTTATGATGCCAATGACGAAGCGCAGTTTGCCGAATTGAAAACGCTGGGTGAGTTGACGCAAATTGCCTGGAAACACGATGTGCAAGTCATGATTGAAGGACCGGGTCATGTGCCCATGCACTTGATCAAGGAGAACATGGATTTGCAGCTCAAGTATTGCCAGGAAGCGCCGTTTTACACCCTGGGGCCGCTCACCACCGATATTGCGCCTGGCTATGACCATATTACCTCCGCGATCGGCGCCGCCATGATCGGCTGGTATGGGACGGCCATGCTGTGTTATGTCACCCCCAAGGAACATCTGGGGCTGCCTGATAAGGATGATGTCAAGGACGGGATCATTACCTACAAGATTGCGGCGCATGCGGCTGATCTGGCCAAGGGGCATCCAGGCGCGCAAATTCGCGACAATGCGCTTTCCAAGGCGCGTTTCGAATTTCGCTGGAATGATCAGTTCAATCTCAGTCTGGATCCGGATAAAGCCAAGCAGTTTCATGACGAAACGCTGCCGCAGGAAGGCGCCAAGCTGGCCCATTTTTGTTCGATGTGCGGCCCCAATTTCTGCTCAATGAAGATCACTCAGGACGTGCGTGATTATGCGGCGCATCAAGGCATCACCGAGGACGAGGCGCTGAAAGCGGGCATGGCGCAGAAATCCACGGAGTTCGTGGAAAAAGGTGCGGAGATTTACAGTAAATTATGATGGTTTTCTCAAATCTTGCTATTTTTAGGGTTCTTTGAACACACATGGATTGGCTGATACTGATCAAAGCGCTGACCCTCGGGATTGTTGAGGGATTGACCGAGTTTCTGCCGATTTCTTCCACGGGGCATTTGATCCTGATGGGGGATCTGCTCGATTTCAATGATGGCAAGGCCAAAGTGTTTACCGTCGCCATTCAGCTGGGCGCGATTCTGGCGGTATGCTGGGAATACCGCGCCCGCCTGATGGCGGTTGCAACCGGGATTGGATCGAAGGAATCGAATCGCTTCCTGTTGAACCTGCTGATCGCTTTCTTGCCCGCAGCTATCCTGGGGTTCTTGTTCATCAAGACGATCAAGTATTACCTGTTCCATCCGTTGCCGGTGGCGTTGGCGCTGATCATAGGCGGCGTGCTGATTTTATGGGCGGAGCGCCGTAATCATGTGGTGGATGTCGAGCAGGTGGAGAGCATGGACTGGAAGCATGCGCTGAAAGTGGGCTGTGCCCAGTGCCTCGCATTGATTCCGGGCACCTCCCGGTCGGGAGCCACCATCATAGGCGGTCTGCTGTTTGGTTTGTCGCGTAAGACCGCCGCCGAGTTTTCCTTTTTTCTGGCGATCCCGGTCATGTTTGCGGCCACTTTTTACGATGTTTATAAAAGCCGTGATCTGCTGCAAATAGAAGATCTCGGCATGTTCGCCGTGGGCTTTGCCGCCTCGTTTGTGAGCGCATGGCTGGCGATCCGCGGATTGCTGCGCTATATCAGCCATCATGACTTCACGCTGTTCGCCTGGTACCGCATCGGCTTTGGCATCATTATCCTGGTAACCGCTTACTCGGGCGTCATTGCCTGGTCAACGGCTTGAATTAAGGCAGGGCGCAATAACCATCACCATTGGGCATTGCGCCGCCTGACGGGACAAAGCCCGCCAGTGACTAGCTCTGCACCCAGGGCAGACCGGCTGCTTTCCAGCCTCCCTTCCGGCCGCGATGGCCCGTTTCATCCTTATCCCCTTCGAATCCTTCCAGAATGTTGTAGCAATTGGGGAAATCTGACTGCGTGGCTATCGTTGCCGCATAATCCGAGCGCCCGCCGCTGCGGCAGAGGAACAGGATCAGATCGTCCTGGTTTACTTTTTCGGCAATCTGGTCAATAAAATCGGGATTGGGCTGCATGCCCGGATAGCGTTTCAGCTCGACTTCGATCGCGCCCGGAATGCGGCCAACCCAATCGAGCTCGGCTTTGCAGCGGACATCGATCAGCTTGGCATCGGGAGCCTGCTGCAACAATGCGAAAGCTTCATCAGGCAGCAAAGCGCCTTTGTAAGGCAAATCCATATCTTCGGCGCGTTCATGCGCTTTTTCCAGTATCGTGGTGATGTTTTCCTTTTCCATGGCCTGTTTTAATCGATAAAACAGGAAGTGTAATCAAAGTAAGGCGCCGAAGCAAAAAAAGCCCTCCATGCCCATCTGAACGGATGCCGTCAGGATGAATCTCATGTAACGTATCGTCAGTTAATTTTCTTCTTGGGTAATCGAAAAAGCGCCATGTTTTATTTGATATTGATCATTCTACTCGTTGTTTTAGTCGTCGGGCCTGCCTACTGGGTCAAGCACATCATGGAGAAATACAGCCTGCCGGATGATCGCTATGCGGGCACGGGGGCGGAACTGGCCCGTATTCTGCTCGACCGGGCAAATTTGCCGCAAGTCAGCGTCGAGATGACAGCGCTGGGCGATCATTATGATCCGCTTGAAAAAGCGGTCCGCCTGACCCCGGATAAATTCAACGGCCGATCGCTCACGGCGATCACGGTGGCAGCGCATGAAGTGGGTCACGCGATTCAGGACCAGGAGGGCTATCTGCCTTTGAAAATGCGCACCAGACTGGTGCAGCTCGCCGCGCCGGTGGAAAAACTCGGCGCGGGCATCCTCATGCTGGCGCCGCTCATGGTGGTGTTGGTCCGCGCGCCTGCCGCCGGTGCGTTATTCCTGGCGGGAGGATTGCTAACCCTGGGAACTTCAACATTGGTGCACTTGATTACCCTGCCGATGGAAATGAATGCAAGCTTTGCGCGCGCGCTGCCGATATTGGAGCAGGGAAATTACCTCAAGCCGGGCGACGCGCCGCATGCCCGCAGATTACTGACCGCCGCAGCCTGGACGTATGTTTCCGCGTCGCTCATGACCTTGCTCAATATCGCGCGCTGGTGGGCGATTATCCGCAGATAACGCTATCGCAGAAATAAGCCGCATTTTTCTGTGAGCATGACGCTGGCGATAATGGTATCTTGAAATAAATATGAATATGGTTTGCCGGATGGGCTGTGCGCGGCCTGATCACCCTCCGGCAGGCGTGGAGCGGACGGCTGCCTGGCGGCCTCTTTAACGATACGATCTAAAAGCAAAGGAGAGTGGAATGACTTCTATCAATGGATGGGCAGCGCAGGGCGCAAAACAGAAACTCGAGCCGTTTACCTATGAGGCCGGCCCGCTTGGCCCGGAGGAAGTCGAAGTGGCGGTCGAATACTGCGGCCTTTGTCATTCTGATCTTTCCATGATCAATAATGATTGGGGATTGTCGCGCTATCCCCTTATTCCGGGGCATGAAGTGATCGGCCGTATCGTGGCCGCAGGCGATCATGTCAGGAGGCTGAAGATCGGGCAGCGGGTCGGCATAGGCTGGAATGCCGATAGCTGCATGCACTGCCATGAATGCCTGACGGGCCACCATAATCTTTGCCGGGAGGCCGCGCCGACGATTATCGGCCATCATGGCGGTTTTGCAGAGCGGGTGCGCGCGCACTGGCTGTGGACGATTCCGTTGCCCGGCACGCTTGAAGCCTCTTCCGCCGGGCCGCTGCTGTGCGGCGGCGTGACGGTCTTTGCGCCGCTGCTGACCCATGGCGTGAAGCCCACTGACCGCGTGGGTATTGTCGGCATCGGCGGCCTGGGGCACCTTGCGCTGCAATTTGCCCGCGCCTGGGGCTGCGAAGTGACCGCGTTTACCTCGGATCTGTCGAAAGCGGAAGAAACCCGGGGATTTGGCGCGCACCGCATCGTTTCCAGCCGTAACAGCGCGGAAATCCTCAAGATGGCCAATTCGCTCGATTTTCTGATGATCACCGTGAATGTGCCGCTCGACTGGCCGCTGCTGCTTAAAACGCTGAAGCCTAATGGCCGCATGCACGTCGTGGGCGCGGTGCTGGAGCCGATGGCCATTCCCGCATTCGATCTGATCATGGGGCAGAAAAGCGTTTCGGGGTCGCCGACAGGCGGACCTGCTGTCATGGCCGCCATGCTGGATTTTGCGGCACGGCACCACATTGCACCGCAAGTCGAGCACTTCCCGCTCAATAAAGTCAATGACGCCATCGCCCATCTGGCGGCAGGCAAGGCGAGGTACCGGGTGGTGCTGGATCACGCGGGTTCTTCCTGAGTTAAAACCAGCGGCAGTAGGGTGGGCACGATAGTGCCCACCGAATACCCGCAAAAATGCCAACCACAGTTCGTAGGGTGCAATAAGCGTAGCGCATTGCACCAGATTTAGCCTGCCCCTATGACATATTGTCGAAGGCCGAATGGTCTACCAGCCTTATTTTTTCCGCTTCGCGCGCGGGTGAGCGCCATCGTAAATTTTGGCGAGATGCTGAAAATCCAGGTGGGTATAGACCTGCGTGGTGCTGATGCTGGCATGCCCGAGCATTTCCTGCACGGCGCGTAAGTCCCCGCTGGATTGCAGCACATGAGAGGCGAACGAATGGCGCAGCGCATGGGGATGCGCATGATTGCCGAGATTCTGCCGGGCCGCCCATGCATCCAGGCGGTACTCGACGGCGCGGGGGCTGATCCGACAGCCGCGCAGCGACACAAAGAGCGCGGTCTCTCCGGGTCTCAGCATGCCTTCGCGCAGCGGCAGCCACGCCTGAAGCGCCTGCAAGGCATGGCGGCCGACGGGCACCACGCGCGTCTTGCCGCCTTTGCCTTGCACCCGCACGGTGCCCTCGTCAAAATGGATATCCTCCGGCCTGAGCTGCGTCAATTCCGCAAGCCGTAATCCCGAAGAATAAAACAGCTCGAACATGGCGCGGTCGCGCACGCTGAGCGGGTCATCATGATCGAACGCCATCAGCCTCGCTGCTTCATCAGGGGAGAGCGCATGCGGTAAATTTTTCGGCGATTTGGGAACGCGCATCCCGTTGCAGGGATTGTCAGGATAGCCGTGATGGCGGCTTAAATAGCGGTAAAAACCCCGCCAGGCAGAGAGCATTCTCGCCAGGCTTCTGCCGGAAAGGCCGCCCCCATGCAGCCTGGCGATGAAATGGCGGATATCATGCGCCTGCAACTGCTTCAGGGGAGTGGCTGCAGAAAGCTGCAACAAGACAGCCAGATCCCGGGCATAGCTTTTTCCGGT
>CAZKPL010000062.1:8976-14349 GCA_964554625.1 uncultured Nitrosomonas sp.
GATCAGCGCGCCTAGCCGCTCCAGATAAAGCGTGCCCATGTCGGGATAAAATCGCTCCAGTTCCGGGCTGCCCATCACCAGTAAGCCAATGGCGTGTTTCCTGCGCAGCGGGATCATGCAGAAAGAGCGCAGCAGTGGCGCATCCTGCCCAAACCATTGATTGATCTCGTCCGCCAGATGCGGGCCGCAGTAAGGCCGCGCCATATTGTCAACGAGGGCGTGCACCGCCTCGCTGACCGGCGCGAATTCAGGGCGCTGCCCCTCGCCGGCGGCAGGGTTCGCGAACCACAGGCGCAGCGCCACATGGGGGATGGCGAAATCTTCGCGCAGATGATCATGCAGCCCGCGCAGCATTGCTTCCAGCGAATTGAATTCCACCAGCGCAACCGCCAGCCGGTGCATCTTCTCGCCGATTTTGTCGTTGTTTTCGCCGATGCTGATCAGCTCATGCAGCTTGACCTGCAACTGGCGGTTTTTCTCCCGCAGCGAGATCATCTGGCGTTCGCTGATCGAAATCACCCGGCCCTCGTAGGGATGCGGAATCCTGATATCCGCGAGCATTTCGGCATAGTCATCGAAAAACTGCGGATTATTCCGCAGGTAGTGTGCAACATCTTCCGGTTTCATCATGATTTCCTGATCAGCAAAAACCGGTGATATTAGCGTATAAACCCCTGAACCGTGTGATCACTTTTGCATCGCGCCATGAGGTTTTTGCAGGGCGGCCTCTGCCGCTCATCATGCAGCTCATTGTCATATTCCCGGCAACCAATCGGTGTTAGAATGAAAAAAGTCAAAGCGCTGTGGGCAGATTGCAAATCATTAATGTGGGAAAAATAACGCGCTTTTCAGCCGTTCGGCCGCGCAATCTTGAGGTAATATGGCAGATAAATGGCGAAGGCAGCTTGCGGGAATGGCTGGTGGCGGCTGTTTATTGGCAAGCGATGTTGTCTGAGAAATGCAAATTGTTGCTAAAAAGCAACAAAGTATTTTTAAGTATGCCAGCTTGCTTGCACGGGCCGGATTTTTTAGGCAGAATCGCTGAAACTTGCCAACTGTGTCGATTTCTGGTAGCAATTATTGCCATTGTCATGAAGGATGCAATCAGACAAACGGGAACGCGAAAACCGGCTTATAACAGGTTGCAAGGACTGTTTGTTTCATATTCAGCAATTTCGTAACACAGGGTTTGTGGTCTGACGTTTTTTTAACTCAATTTAAAAGGAAGCTTTTACTTATGGCTATTTCTGACACTCAAAAACAATACATTGTAGGGTTGACGGTGGGCTTGTTCAACGGCGCCCCCGGCGCTGACTTCTTAAGAGAATTCTCTAACCTGATCGAAAATGGGATGTCCTTCGAGGAGCTGGCCGATTTCCTCGTGGCGACGCCGCAGTTCCGGCAAAATATCCTGAAGGGCGCCGTAACCTCCCAGGAAATAGCCGCCGCGCTGCTCAAGAACTTCGGCCTGACAGCGGGCAATACCGACCCCGCCAGCGCCGACGCTCAGGCGGAAAAATTTGTCGTTGACAGCCTCAATGCAGGCAGGGACATTGGCGATATCATCATTGAAGCGGGCCTCTATCTGCTCGGCAACCCGGCGCCTGAATTTGCGGATACCGCTAATCTGTTCAAGAACAAGATGCTGGTTGCAGAGATCTATTCCAGAGAGAATTCGGATGACAATGTAACTGATCTGCAAGCCATCCTCGCCGGCGTGACCGCGACTGGCCCGGTAACAGAGGCTGACGCCATAGCCTATCTGGAAAGCATTGGTATTGGTGGCAATCCAGGCGAGACCTTTGCATTTACTATCAATCAAGATAATCTGATCGGTACAGTGGGTAATGACACTTTTATCGCTGCGGCAGCGCAAGATGGAACCGGTAACCTGATCAACACGTTGCAAAGCGTGGATACAGTAGATGGTGGTGCGGGTATCGATACGCTTAAATTTACCGACGTAGATGGTTCAACCGTAACTCCGGTCATGAGCAATGTGGAAATTGTTGAGGCACGCTTCACAAGTTCTGGTGAGATTGATCTCTCCAATGCTGATGGCGTTACCGAAGTTAGGGTGTTGGGTAGCACGAGTTATGGTGAGGTTAGCGGTATTGGTGCTGTTGGGAAATTTGTGATCGGTAATGACAAAGCGGGTAATGAAGTGGATTTTTATGGCGGTACCGCGACTGCACTGGATATCACGTTCAATGGCTATGGGAATACCAATCCTGATGATGATACTCAAGGTGCCGTCTGGTTTAATGATGATCCTGTGGAATCAGCAACAGTCAACTTGAATAACTCGAATGTCGAGTTGCATTTCCATAACGAGGAAAATTTCAAATCGATGACGGTCAATGC
Source organism: uncultured Nitrosomonas sp. (assembly GCA_964554625.1). GTDB lineage: Bacteria > Pseudomonadota > Gammaproteobacteria > Burkholderiales > Nitrosomonadaceae > Nitrosomonas. The sequence goes on from CAZKPL010000062.1 coordinate 11,341, forward strand.
AACAGGCACCAATATCTTCGATACAACAGATGAGAGTGACGAGTATATTGAAACGCTAACTGTGACAGGAGCGGGCTCAGTTGACTTTGATGGCAGTGACTGGGAAGCGCTCAAGACATTGACGGCGGATACGGCAACGGGCAATTTGACCAATATTCATGTTGGTGCTGCTGCTGTTTCAGTAACATTGGGATCAGGTAATGACGAGATTACCTATGACGCGGCACCTGCTGCCACGGCTGTGGTTAATCTGGGTGCAGGTGACGATAAGCTCGTATTGACAGCAGCGCCGGATGCCGGAGTAACGCTGACGGGGGGGGATGGTAAAGATACGATTTCGATGACCTCTGCCATTGCAGCAAGTATTGGGTCATTGACGGAAGAGGAACTTGCAAAAATTACTGGTTTCGAGGTTCTGTCTATCTCTGACGCGCTAGCCGATGGCGATACTTATGATGTCTCCAATCTAGCTGGTGTGACTGATTTTGTGGCAGAAGATGGTGTGGTTACTGGTGGAACAGCGACTGTGAAGGTGGCAAGCAATAGCACGGTTACCTTGGCAGGCAATCTTGGGACCAATAATGGCGCACTCGTTATTGATGTGAAGGATGCAGCCACCACTGATGCAACAGTGAATGTTGTACTGAATAGTTCTGGTTCTGGCAGCATCGGAGTCGATTTGACTGCTAATGATGTCGAAACCCTCAACCTAACGGCATCTAGCACCGCGACTAATGGTAGTAGCTACAATGTTGCGTTAACTGATGATGCATTGGTGACGCTGAACATTGGTGGCGATCAGATCGTGGATTTTGCTTCTGATGCTGGCATGACCAAACTGGCAACAATTAATGCCTCTGGCAACACGGCAGGTGTAAATATCGATGTGTCTGCCGCTGCTGCTACCGCTGCTGCAATCACCGTTACCGGTTCTGCTGGCGATGACATTATTTCAGGTTCCAGTAATGCTGACACCATCTCTGGCGGTGCAGGCAACGACACCATCACGGGTGGCGCTAAAGCGGACACCCTGGCGGGTGGTGAAGGTAATGACATATTTGTCTACACTGCACTTGCCGATTCGACATTGGTCAACCTTGATGTCATCTCCGATTTCAAAGCCAATACCTTCGGTAACGGTACTAACGGCGCAGTAGACCAAACTGGCGCTGCTGTTGATGCAACGAAATGGACAGGTGATGTGATTGATTTGTCCGCTGTAAATACAGCAGCATTTACTAAGATTGATGTCAGTGTCCAGGCAAATTCATCCGATGCTCAGACCTTCCTGCAAAATCTGGGGCAAACGACTGCTGACACAATCGGTGCTGCTTTGGATTCCAGTACCGGTCGAGTACTCATAGATGTCGATTCGAATGGTACGGCTGATATGGTGATTCAGTTGACAGGTGTCACCACCATCGACGAGGCTGCTTTTATCATCAGCACGCCTGTTTAATGGTGCGTTGAGCCAGGCAGGGTGGGCACGCGCTGTTTGTGCCCACGCGGAACAATCCCCGGATTAACCGCAAATCCTGATCAAACGAAACCGCCCTTGGGAAACCGGGGGTGGTTTTTTTATGCCTGCTGCCTTGGCGTTGGCATTTTCTGCGGGCATGCCGTGGGCGCTATTGTGCCTATCCTGCGGCGGCTGTTTGGTATCTACGCCAATAATTGATAGGCGTCGACAATGACGTACCCGCTCAACAATGCTAGAATTCTGAATGATTGAGCGTTATTGATTGGATTGTATTGATTCTGGTGACTTTTATTGAATGGCAATTCATATGGCAACGGTGACATTTGACACGCTTAAATTCGTTGAAAAGCTGGAGAAGGCAGGGGTGCCGCGTGAGCAGGCGATAGCGATCGCGGAAGCGCAGAAAGATGCTTTTGCTGAAGCCATGGATACTCAATTGGCCACCAAGAGCGACTTGATGGAGATGGAGAATCGGCTGATTAAGTGGAGCATTGGTCTGGCGCTTGGTCAGGTAGCCATCATTGCAGCATTGGTGAAATTGCTTTAAATCGCTTCTCTGTTTGTTGTTTGTGCCCACGCGGGACAATCTCCGGATTAACCGCAAATCCTGATCAAACGAAACCGCTCCTGGGAAACCGAGGGCGGTTTTTTTATGCCTGCTGCCTTGCGCTGGTTGGCATTTTCGTGGGAATGCCGGGGTGCGCCGTGTCTACTACGGGTCGGGGGATTTTTGTTTTTCTGCAATGAGCCAGGTAGGGTGGGCACGCGCTGTTTGTGCCCACGCGGAACAATCCCCGGATTAACCGAAAATCCTGATCAAACGAAACCGTCCTTGGGAAACCGGGGACGGTCTTTTTATGCGCGGTTTCTGACTACGAAAGAACACCTCTTACCGGGGAGACGCCTTGAGGCTTTATGTGAGATTGACCAAACATTACGATGGGTGTAGCCTGCTGGAATGAGCAGACTGGATAGATTAAAAGCCGAAATTTCCTTTCATGAAAAAATGTTTTTTACGGCAATAGCCATGATGCTTGGTTTGTTGGGATGGGCTGCAAACAATTATTTATCTGCAAGTACCGTGGTTCTTTTTTTAGCGATGATCGGCCTGTTCGGTACAGCCGGCTTTGGTGTCTGGAACTATAAAAAGATCAAACAATTACTGGAGAGACTTGAAAATGCTGAATAGTATCCTGATGGCATTGATGGGATGTATTTTTGTTGCTTTTGTGTATTATCTTGCCTATGACGCATGGAAAGATTATTCAAAAAAGGATTGAATGGCGCTTGATCCAGTCAAACTGCTCTCTGGAAATCGGAGCCAGGTAGACAATTTCTGGATTAACCGCAAATCCCGACCAAACGAAACCGTTCTTGGGAAACCGGGGGTGGTTTTTTATGCCTACTGCCTTGCGCTGGTTGGCATTTTTGCGGGGATGTCGGGGCGCGTCGTGTCTACTATGGGTCGCGGGGCTGCTGGCTATGCGCGTGGGCACGGTGTGCCCACCCTACGGCGCTGGCATCTTTGT
>CAZKPL010000063.1:0-14269 GCA_964554625.1 uncultured Nitrosomonas sp.
CTGATCCGCATGGGAATCCTCAGAAACGACTCCGATTAAGTGCAGAACGCTCTAACGCACGTTAAGTAGTATTGTAAAACTCATTGCTATATTTCAATCTGCTATGCTCTCGGAGAAACAGCTTGCCACTGTTTTTTACAGACTTGAAGTGTTTTTAGTTGTTACCCAATAGTGCTTTGATCAGCTTAGACTCAATATCTTGATATTGTGGATTTTGGTTCCTGGAAGTAGAAAGTTTATGCCACGCAGGATTTTGCTGAAGAATACTGATAATATCAGACCAGTCATGAGGTAATTTCCCTGAAACAGAGGTGGTGGCAGTATCGATTTGGTCTGCATGGTAAGCAGCATGACCACGATGCCTCAGTTTTGCCAGTAATTGCTGCTGGCGTAGATAGAGTATTTGCAGTGTGTTTTCATCTACGCACAACCATTGTGCGCCTTGAATTTTTGCTTTGATCTCCTTACCGTAGCGTTTGAATGTCGACCAGCCGGTGCCCGCGATCGCACCCAAGGCACTAGCAGCACCTAAACTTAGTCCGCCTACCATCAAATCGATTCCTGCGCCTGCTGCGGCACCTTTGAGCGCGGCACTTCCAACATCAAGGCCATATGACTTGAGTACGCCGGGAGCGAATATATCGAGCTGCCATCGGCCATTACTGACAGGAATTTTTTGGAGAGCGATGTCTTTTTCTGAGAAGTTAAAAATAGCTAGCAAATCCTCCAAACAACTTTGTTCAGCTTTTCTTACGAAGTCTTTTAATTTTTGAGCCGCGGCCAAATTTGCAGTGTTATCGCTCTGGCTACATTTGCTTTCGCGATAGCAGGCAACAGACACAATCAGATCAACGACACGCTTGGCGGCGGATAGACAAAGTTGATCCCATACCTTAGCCCGATGGTTGATGAGTTTTTGCAATCTGTCATAGTGTAACTCCACCAGACTTTGTATTTTCTGATACAACCGCTTCTCGGCTTCAAAGGAAAATGCAACGGTGTCGAATTCTAGCGAGGCATGAATATTAAAGGCGGCTAGTTTCTTGCGCCAGATGGCGAGTTCTTCTGTATGCTCAGCAATAAAATTGAAAATCGGGATGATGGGTTTTGTTGCTTTACTGAGTATCTCGATCTCAATCAGATACTTCTCCAATACAGGTTCACGCACATCGATAACGTACAATAATACATCACTGCGTAATACTTGCCTAATTACCTTGGCTTCTTGCTCTAACGGATCATCGATCGGTGTGGTTGAGATAAATTTTTCCAATATTTCAGCTGCCGAAAGTGATTTGTGCTGTGAGCTGATTGACTTAAGTTGCCTTGATAGCGCATGAGAATCTTCGATGCCCGGAGTATCATGCAAATTAAGTATGGCTTCATTACCAGCAAAAATAGTTGCACGTTCAACATGACGAGTAGTTCCTGCGCCATCTTCAATTTTGCCAAATTGGGTACTTCGCAACATGGTACGAATTAGCGAGGTCTTGCCCGTATTGGTATGACCCACAACTGCAATATTCAGCAATGAGTAAATATCCTGGAGCGATGCCTCATTTGCTATTTTCATAGTTATTGAGTGATAACGTGTTCAGCGGAGATAGCGCATGCCTCAGCCATTCTAAACCATGCGAGTTTACGTGTGTCTGCAACAGGAATGGCCGCGCGACTGCGCAGTAAAATCAGCCAGACTTCTCCCGAGGTATTGGTGATCAGCTCTCTGATAGTACGCTGCACTCCTCGATCAGGTAGTCGATGGGCGGCTACACCAATCAGTAACGAGCCATCAAATTTTTTGATTGCTTTGGCGGCCTCCGAAAATGATGTCTGATCAATGACATTTTTGCTACAGCTCATACCGTTTGGCCAGATGATGTGATCATCAAGTTCAATGCCAATTGCGAGTGCATTCTGCGGTATTCCACGTCCAAGTTGTCGAGGGGCGGTAATCGTTTTCTCTATAGCTATTTTAGGATCTGCATCGATGACGCTCGACTCGAATTCGTGCGCCATTAAGCGTTGCCGTAAAGTAATATAGTAGGGTAAGTAAAGATCCAGCTTAAAACGATGCTCAGCCAGTTTTCGCATTGACACAGAAACCAGCAGTAATACTAGGCGAGGCAGAATACCATAGAGTAATAAGGTACCTAACAAAAATTTGGCCCATGCACTTCTTGTTTCTGCATCTTGTATAGTCACACCCACCCGGCTTGCTGCAATCTGATAGCTATCCGGGGGAATCAATCCAAAAAATTCCATGGGCTTGCTCAGTAATTGAGTCAGTTCAGGCAGGCTACTTTCTGGCAGCAATGTAGTTCCCCAAATAAAGTCGTACTGCTTCGCCATCATGAGTAGCATCAATAAGGCCATACCAGTCGCCAGATAAATCAGCCAGAATTGATGAGTGAGCACGCTAATCCGCCATTTGCCGATTGCGCCAGTTAAGCAGGTTTCCCACCAGCCACGTGCTGCAAGTGAAGAAATCGAGTCACTTTCCTTTTCCTTGTGACGATAGGGCAACCAGCAAGCCAACTGAGCGATGACTCCTGCGCTTAATCCTTGTAAATTGAATGAGATGCCTGTAATCCATAGCACGATAGAAATCAAATTGAAGCCGAGTAAAACTGCTAATAGCCAGTATATATTTAGCGTTGAGGATTCGCCTACCGCATTAGCTGCTGCTAGTGCGCCCAGAATCGCAGCGACGATCAAACTTGCCCGGCTGGCACGTATAAATAGTTTTTGGGGATGTTGTAATGTTGTTGCTAGCGCATTGTCCTGAATCAGGTGCCGGGCACGGATTGTCAGTCGTTTTAGAAAAACGGTGTAATTGAAATCAGTGGCAGCATGGGTCTCCATGTCAGCGATACTTGTGTATGACAGTGCTTCTGCTTTGCTCGTTTCAATGTGGCGCAATTGCTCTAAACGAACCAGATCAGAGAACGTATTGTTTTTTATTGTCATAGCTGTTGATTTCAAAGAATGGAAAAACAGAGTGTTGTTCCTCTTGATCTGTTAACCTGATTATAGCGTTATGTAGCCATACTTCTAAAGGTAAATGACAATCCATTAAATTGAGTTTGAAAAAACTGAACGTGCTTGTTTCCTTATACAAAAGCATTTAAAAGTACAATCAGAAGAAAGGAGTCAATGGAAAAAAGCTACAATTAGCAGTAAGAGATTTGTTATTACCAGAAAGGTTATTGCCATGAAACCAGTTGCAATTTTCAGATTTTTTCCTATCGAAGGACCTGGCTATTTTGCCACATTTCTTGATAACAATCATATTCCCTGGCAGTTAATCAGTGTCGATCAGGGAGAGTGTCTTCCTGCTGATATTAATCTATTTAGTGGTTTGGTTCTGATGGGCGGTCCCATGAGTGTCAATGATAATTTGTCCTGGATTGAGCCTGTGCTTGCCCTGATCAGGCAAGCGGTAGCTAATGATGTGCCTGTATTGGGGCATTGTTTGGGTGGACAACTCATGTCCAAGGCGTTAGGAGGTATCGTTGAGGTTGGCCCTATTAAGGAATTGGGCTGGGGAAACGTCAATGTGGCAGATAATCCAGTTGCCCATGAGTGGTTAGGGGATTTAAAGGAATTTGAATCATTTCACTGGCATGGGGAAACATTTTCTTTGCCTGCTGGGGCAATATTACTGCTTTCTAGTGCTTACTATAAAAATCAGGCGTTTGTATTGGGGATTCACTTGGGAATGCAGTGTCATGTGGAGATGACAGAAGATATGGTGCGTAGCTGGGGTAAAGTGAATGCTGCAGAAATTGCACAGAACTCGACGAGTCTCGCAGTCCAGTCAACTGAGGTAATGCAAATGAACTTGGCATCCCGAGTATCGATACTGAATACTGTTGCCGACCGACTATATGGCAAGTGGATCTGTGCATTGAAAAACTGAAGGTTCCTTGTTCTGAGCTCAACGTATTGTTTCTTTAGTTGACACAGCTTAATAATCAGTAAATCTCATTTTTTAGTGTTGCTGTGGTATGAAGTGGATTTGGCGCGATTGGGGCAGGGGATCCATCCGATGCAAGGTTGTTCAAGCTTCCGTAGGGGCCAAGATAATGCCGGCTAATGCTGGGAGGGTGATTACGAGAGAGTCTGAAAATTCTAGCCAGGGATCACCGGTTGTGTTGATCCAGCCAGCATTACCCATATTACTGCCACCATAGTAAATCGAGTCACTATTGAATATTTCTTGATAGGAACCGCCATAGGGAACACCAATACGGTATTTCATGCGGGGTACCGGTGTGAAATTTAGCACAATTAGTCTAAATGAACCATCTTGTGCGTGACGTAGATAGCTAATCACAGATTGATCCGCATCGTGACAGTCGACCCAGTTAAACCCCTCTGTGAAAAAATCAAGCTGGTGCAATGCGGGTGTATTCATATAAAGAAGATTCAGATCACGCAATGCCATCTGTACACCACGATGAGGCTCGTGTCCCAGCAAATGCCAATCAAGCTCTTTACTAACATGCCATTCATTACCCTGGGCAAACTCGTTGCCCATAAAATTAAGCTTTTTGCCAGGACAAGTCATTTGGTAAGTAAACAGCAGGCGTAAGTTAGCAAATTTCTGCCAAGCATCTCCCGGCATTTTAGCTAACAGTGAACCTTTGCCATGCACGACTTCATCGTGTGAGAGCGGTAGTACAAAGTTCTCGGTATAGGCGTATAGCTGGTTAAAAGTCAGCTCATTGTGGTGATATCGGCGATGGATAGGATCATGTTTCATGTAGGTGAGCGTGTCATTCATCCAACCCATATTCCATTTCATAGAAAATCCCAGTCCACCCACATAAGTCGGACGTGATACCGCTGGCCATGCAGTGGATTCTTCTGCCAAAGTTATAGCGCCGGGAAACTCTTCATGTACCATGATATTTAACTCATGCAGAAAATCAATTGCATCGAGATTTTCCCGGCCACCGTATTTATTAGGCAGCCATTCTCCCGATTTGCGCGAGTAATCGAGATAGAGCATTGAAGCTACCGCATCAACCCGTAATCCATCGAGGTGGAATACATTTAACCAGTAATGTGCACTCGATAGTAAAAATGATTTCACCTCATTGCGCCCATAGTTAAAGATAAATGTCCCCCAGTCCTGATGAAATCCTAAACGCGGATCTTCATGTTCATACAGAGCGGTGCCATCGAAGCGAGCTAAGGAGAAGGTATCCTGGGGAAAATGGGCGGGTACCCAATCCAGGATAACCCCTATGTTCGCTTGATGGCAGGCATTTACAAAAAATTTGAAGTCTTCCGGTAAACCATAGCGACTCGTCACCGCAAAATAACCTGTTGTCTGGTAGCCCCAAGACTCATCGAGTGGATGTTCTGATACCGGTAATAATTCAACATGTGAGTAACCCATTTCGAGTAGATAAGGGATCAAGTATTGAGCAAATTCACGATAGGTATAGAAACGTCCATCTGAATGCCGCTTCCATGAACCTATATGAACTTCATAGATGTTCAGTGGCGCATGTAGCCAGTTCCAGCCAGCGCGTCTTTGCATCCAATCTGCATCCTGCCAGACAGAATTTTCTAAAATTGGCGCATAAGCTGCGTTGCTAGGACGCAGCTCATGGTAATTCGCGTAAGGATCTGTTTTGACCAGGATTTCACCGGTATCACGATTGCGGATCTCGTATTTATAAAGTGCGCCGCTTGGCAAGTCAGGAATAAATAATTCCCACACACCGCTATAGTGATGAACAGCCATCGGATGCACCCGTCCATCCCAGCGATTGAAATCGCCAACTACGCTGACCCGCTCAGCGTTGGGTGCCCAGACCGCAAAGCGAATGCCGGCAATTCCATCAATGACTGTCAAATGGGCGCCTAGCATTTGATAAGTCTGGCGCAGGCTACCTTCATTAAATAAATACAAATCATGATCGGAAATTTGTAAAGGAAAGGCATAAGGATCGTGCAATTCACGCACAGTAACGGTTCCTATTGCAGTATTTTCCTCGATCCGGAGCAGGTAGGGGTGCGCAGGAGGTGTTTTGCCATACCACTCAAAGATGCCATCATCGTGCACATTAGCCATCAATTCAAATCCGTCGGGTGTTTGGATCCAAACGCTGGTGGCGTACGGCTGGAATACTCTTACCAACTCATTATCCTGTTTTTTATGCCTACCTAAATAAACAAATGGATTGTGTAATCGTGCAGCCAGTAACGTTTCTCGCAATGAATTAATTTTTGCGTATGTAAATTCTGATTTCATAAGTTCAGACCGTAACGTAATTAACGTACCAAACTGAGACTAGTATGTCTGGAAATGATGATTCAGATCAAGTAAGATGGTGCCGTGTAAATACAAAAGACTTGCATAGTGCAATTCATATTCTAAAGCAGCGAAGCCTGTTCGTGGTAAATATGTGGTACGTTTACTGGATTATTTTTTCTGTACTTTGTTGTTTGCTATATGGTTGATGCACTGGTGTCCATACTGTTGTCAAATAGATGGATATTCTCAGATCGGGAGATATTGGATGCTTACACATAATGCGCTTGCATTAATACTAGCAGGTGGCCGCGGCAGTCGCTTGCACCATTTGACAGATTGGCGTGCTAAACCAGCCGTTCCGTTTGGCGGTAAATTCCGCATTATAGATTTTCCCCTTTCCAACTGTGTTAATTCAGGCATTCGGCGTATTGGAGTGGTTACTCAATATAAGGCGCAGAGTTTGATTCGCCATATCCAGCGTGGCTGGAGTTTTCTTGATGGACGATTCAAGGAATATGTTGAGCTTTTTCCAGCGCAACAGCGAACTGAAGAGACTTGGTATCAAGGTACGGCAGATGCTGTTTTTCAAAATCTTGATATCTTGCGTTATCATGGTCCTAATCATGTTCTGATTTTGGGCGGTGATCATGTTTATAAAATGGATTACAGTAGAATGCTTGTTGAGCATGTAGAAAGAGGAGCGGATATAACGGTTGCTTGTCTGGAGGTGCCTGTGGAAGAAGCCATGGCTTTCGGAGTTATGGCTGTAGATGATGAATGGCATGTTACTGATTTTGCTGAGAAACCTGGCATTCCTGCGTCTATACCGGATCAACCAGATCGTGCGCTGGTGAGCATGGGTATTTATCTGTTTAATGCATCTTTTCTGTTTGAGCAATTAATCCGCGATCACGATGACGACTATTCATCTCATGATTTCGGTAAGGATTTGATTCCCTACTTGGTAAGACATCATCGTGTTTATGCGCATCGCTTCCAGAGCAGTTGTGTCAATATGGCTGCCGGTATTCCTTACTGGCGCGACGTGGGTACTGTGGATGCCTATTGGGAAGCCAATATTGATCTCACGACAGTAACGCCTGATCTTAATCTGTATGATGAAGACTGGCCGATCTGGACTTACCAGGAACAATTACCGCCTGCCAAATTTGTTTTTGATGATCATGATCGACGTGGGCATGCGCTTGATTCTACGGTTTCAGGGGGTTGTATCATTAGCGGTGCAACCATCCGGCGTTCATTATTATTTTCCAATGTTCAGGTTCGTAGCTACGGGATCGTCGAGGACTCGGTCATACTTCCCAATGTGGATATAGGGCGGCACGTGCATTTGAAGCGAGCAGTAGTCGAAAAAAACTGCGTCATTCCGGAAGGGCTGAAAGCTGGATTCGATCCAGAAGAGGATAGTAAGCAGTTTTATGTAACGAAGAAGGGGATAACACTTATTACCCCGGAAATGCTAGGTCAATGCATTCACCAAATTCGTTAAGGAAAATCTGGAGAAGAGTGAGTGGGAAGTAATTGTGAACCTGAACTCAGAGCACATGTCATTGCAACACAATGGATGCCGTGTTCCATGTAATGTGGCAGCATGGTGGCCTTAGTCATCAGATTTTTCTTGGGCAATTAGATAGAGATAGCTGGTTATTTGGGTCATGAAACCATTGAATCTTGTTTTATTGTGGCATATGCACCAACCCGATTACCGGGACCATAAAACGGGAGAGTTTATGCTGCCGTGGGTATATCTGCACGCAATCAAAGATTATACTGACATGGCGCACCATCTAGAAAAACATCCTCGTGTCAAAGCGATTGTCAATTTTGTGCCAATATTGCTGGATCAACTTGAAGATTATGCTCAACAATTTGCACAGAAAGAAATACGCGATCCGTTATTGCGCTTGCTTGCCACGCCTGATCTGAATTTGATCACGGTGAGTGAACGCTTACGTATCTTACACAGTTGCTTCCAGAGCAACCACATGACCATGCAGAAGCCTTATCCAGCCTATCAGCACCTGCATGATTTGTATAATATGTTGAAAGAACATGGCGATATGGATCTGATCTATGTTTCAGGTCAATACTTGGCTGACTTGTTAACGTGGTACCATCTTGCATGGACAGGTGAAAGTGTGCGCCGGAGCCATGAGATCGTAGTGCAACTTATGACGCAAGGCAGAAATTTCAGTTATGCAGACCGAATGCAATTGTTCAGTCTTATTGGAGAGCTTATCCAGAAATTGATTCCACGCTACCGTGAACTTGCTGCATCGGGTCAAATCGAACTGTCCACTACTCCTCATTTCCACCCGTTAGCGCCCTTACTGATTGATTTCTCGTCGGCTTGTGATAGTCTTCCTGATGCTACTCTTCCTGCTAGCCCGGCCTATCCGGGAGGGCGTGAACGCATTATGTTTCATTTGAAATCAGCCATGAGCAGCCATAAACAGCGTTTTAAAGTTCAGCCAACGGGTGTATGGCCTGCAGAGGGAGGCATATCAAAAGCCTTACTGAATATCCTGATGGAATTGGGTTGCCAGTGGAGCGCCAGTGGCGAGGGCGTATTGGTTAATAGTTTACATAAATCGTATCCGGATCAATCTTTGCCGGATCGCAATCACTATCTTTACCGTCCCTATCGAGTATCTGATGAAAAAGACGGTGTGTTGTGTTTTTTTCGTGATGACAAATTATCCGATATGATCGGATTCGAATATTCAAAATGGTTTGGGCGCGATGCAGCAGAAAATTTTGTTCATACGCTGGAAAAAATTCATCATGAGGTGCAATCGGTCGCGTATCCGGTTGTAAGTGTCATTTTGGATGGTGAAAATGCTTGGGAATCTTATCCTTATAACGGCTACTATTTCCTCAATGATCTTTACGAGTTACTTGGAAATCACTCTTTCATTCAAGCAACGACTTATCGTGACTACATTGGAAATTTAGCTTATACACAGACCGAAATCAAAACTTTACCTGCATTAGCTGCAGGAAGCTGGGTTTACGGTACTTTTTCGACCTGGATAAGTGATCATGACAAAAATTTAGCCTGGGATCTATTATGTGCCGCTAAACAAAGCTATGATCTTGTTATGAAGAGTGGGCGTTTAACTGAGGAGGAAAGATCTTTGGCAGAACAGCAACTTGCTTCATGTGAGAGCTCAGACTGGTTCTGGTGGTTTGGTGATTATAACTCACCACAAGCAGTTGCTAGCTTCGATCAATTGTTTCGCAGAAATCTTTCTAACCTCTATCATTTGCTAAAACTGCCTATACCAGCGACTGTGCTTGAACCTATCAGTCGTGGCGGACAATATACTGAAGTGATTGAAACGATGCGGCGCTCATCGTGAATCTAATCAAATTAAGATGGATGTCCTGCAAACATATGAATTATATCAATGGAAAATACTATATAAATTAATAACTCTAAATTATTTATAGCTAAATGAGTAAAACTTAGTGACATCTCAATCTATATCTTTACTTTTTGGTGTTCATGCGCATCAGCCAGTAGGTAATTTTACTGAAGTTTTAGTGGATGCACATTTGCGTTGCTACAAACCCTTCCTACAGGTTTTGTATCGTTATCCAGATTTTAAGTTTGCTCTCCATTTTTCTGGATGGTTACTTGATTTCTTGTTTGAGCATTACCCAAGTGATATGGCTTTACTGCGCAATATGGTCATGCGGGGGCAGGTGGAGCTTTTCAGTGCAGGAGAAACTGAGCCGATATTAGCGGTCATTCCAAATCGGGACCGTATTGGACAAATTGAGACTTTTTCTAAGAAGCTGGAGAAAAGATTGGGGCAGCGCCCTCAAGGCGCTTGGTTGACTGAGCGAGTATGGGAGTCAACAGTAGTACCCGCGTTGGTGGATTGCGGCATTCGCTATGCAATCGTAGATGATTATCATTTTATTTGTGCAGGTAAAACCAAAGCAGAACTTAATGGTTTTTTTACTACCGAAGAAGACGCCCGTACGCTTGACCTTTTCCCCATTTCCGAGATGCTTCGTTATAAACTGCCTTTTTCTCCAGCATATGAAGCAGTGGCTTATATCGAATCTCTGGTTGAGAATCCAGTGATAAACAAATCCATTGCTGCAGTTTATTTTGATGACATCGAGAAATTTGGTATCTGGCCTGAAACTTATCAATGGGTATACGAGAAGGGTTGGCTTGAGCAATTTATTCAGAGCGTGCTTGCTTCTTCTAAAATTTTTCCTCGACACTATCGTGATTATCATGCATCAGAGAAAACACGCGGAGTAATCTATCTTCCCACCACCTCTTACATTGAAATGAATGAGTGGACTTTGCCTGCTGAGCCAGCTAATGCCTTTGCCGATCTAGTCTATCAGGCGAAATCAGCTGGTTGGTATGAGCATAATAAATCGTTTCTAAGAGGAGGTATCTGGAAAAACTTTTTCTCTCGCTATCCAGAATCAAATTGGATGCACAAGCGTATGTTATGCCTTTCTGCTCGCTTTGCCGGGTTGCCAGAGATGCAGCGCTCTGATGTAATGAGGCAAAAATTGTATGCTTCACAAGCTAATGATGCTTATTGGCACGGCTTATTTGGTGGTCTATATCTTCCTCATCTGCGGCGCGCTATATACAATAATATCATAGAGTTAGAATCCCTTCTGGATGCCTGTGCACCACGCCCTGCCTTTTTCATCGAAGATACTGATTTGGATGGTGTGGAAGAGGCTTATTTGCATAATGGAATACTTCAGGCAGTAATCAAGCTTGATGGAAGCGCTAGCATTTGTGAGTTCGACGCCTATCAGCTCAAGCATAATTTTGGTGACACGTTGCATCGCCAAATAGAGCATTACTATTGTGAAATACAGTTGAATGCTCATGATAGACCAAGGCACAGCGATACAGGAATTGCTTCTGCGCATGATCGGATCAATTTCAAGCATCACATTACTTCCGCTGACTTGGAGATTGACATTCATCCACAAAATTTATTTTTGGATAACTTAAATGGAATATCGCCGATTTATCAGCTCGAGTTACATAGTGATTCTCGTATCCGCTTCCAATCTAATACTGATCAATGGCAGGTAATCAAGGGATTAGAACTTTCTGGGAACCGCTTATTGGCATCATACAGCTTGTCAGGAAACTTGATGGGTTATCTGGAGACTGAATTAAATCTAGCTATGCCTAGTTGTGATGGTCCAGGCGGGCGCTATATAAAAGACGGAGTAATTGTACTAGGAGGTTTTGGGCAATTTCTTGATCTTGCCGATGTGACCGGTATTAGTCTGGAAGATAGTACGCTGCAAGGAGCATTGACACTTGATGCGTCTGAACCATTCAGATTATGTGCCCGACCTCATTTCACCGTCTCTCAATCAGAGGGAGGGTATGAAAAGATTATGCAAGCTGTTAAGCTGAAATTGATCTGGCCAGCTGCAGCAGCGCGACAGTTAATCATCGTTCTGGAAGTCAAGAAAGGACAGTATTCAGAGAGCGGGACTAATATACGGGAATGATAAGATTAGTTTGTATTGAGGATATCTGAGTGTTGCCTAATTCATAGATAGTATAGTAAAACCAGCTAAGAGTGATCTATAACGCATAGGATTTGAAGAGTGAAGTGGTACCGCAAAACTGTACAGGTTGTTAAGTTCTGACAAAATTAAAAAGGTGCTTAACGAGGATGAGTAAAAAGCGCACACAATATTCGAGTGAATTTAAAGCAAAGCTAGGCTGGCAGGGGTACGTGGTGATGAAACTGTCCCACAGTTAGCGGCGCGCCATAATGTACATCCCACGCAGATCAATGACTGGAAACGGCAACTCATTGAGCAAGCTGCCGAGTTATTTTCTAAAAATAATACTGCCGCCCATAGGGAGCGACACACAACAGATGACCTGCACCGGGTCATCGGTCAATTGACAGTTGAACGCGATTTTTTTAGCCAGAAAGCTCAATCATTAAGTCTTGTAGAATGAAAAGAGATGATTGAGCCCCCATGGCAAGCTTAGCCAAACCCGTCAATGTTAGCTGCTGGAACTGGCATGTTCAATTTATTACTGTCAACCTCAACCGATCAGTGATAAAAATCTGGTTTTGTTGCGCATGATGGATGAACAATACTTGAAAACACCGCAGTATGGCTCACGCAGTTATGCTACGTGGTTTCAGCACGAGGGAATCATGCTGGGATGCAAGAAAGCGTCATTCATGATGAAGACGCCAGGTATTGTCCACATGGCTTCGAAGCCCAGGACCAGCATCTCGAACAAACAGCATAAGAGCCTGTTCAAAGTCTTTTTAGTAACAATACCAAGAAAGCAAGGTGGATGAACCGTAGGCTGGTGTTGAGCTAGCGTTCACAATTTTTCCACAGCCGCCGGCATTTTTCCAACCATGCGAAAGAGCGCGCTACCACCCAGCGTTCCGGCATCACAGAAAACGCGTGCAATTGACTGCACCGGGCAATCTGCACAGTTGCGCCAATTGTGGCCTTCACTGCTTCAGTGAATGGTTGTCTCACATAACTGCCGTCAGCCAATACACTTTGCACTTTACCGAGGTTTGGCTTACGTTGATCCATCGGCCTGCAACGCCCCCTTGCGATCAGTGATCTCCGCCGTAGTTACTGAGATTGAATGGGGCAGCCCCTGCGTATCCACCGCAGTATGACGTTTGATACCCGAGACTTTCTTGCTCGCGTCAACCTGATTTCTTAAGTGCCCGCTCCAAATAGCAAAGTACGAATGGACCGTGCGCCACTGGCAGCCACTCTTGAGTAAATACAATACCGCACAAAATACTTCGTACAAATCGATTCGACGTAGATTGGTCTTCTTGCGCGCACTTTCCAGCATCGGACGGATCTGCTCGAATTACTGTTCGTGACTGATATCACCTGGATAACGTGTTCTCATCTTGCAAGTATCAAATTTTTTCCCCCAACCAAGAAATTTTGAACAAGTTCTTACATCTTGAGAAGAGATGGATGGTGTCATTTTGCTATGGTTCCTATATGGGTAGATAGTTAAAGAGCACCTTGCCAAAGTTCAGCGAAGTGATGAATTTATTATCAATAGAAAGTGGGAAATACTTCGTTATGTATGTAGATCTATGAATTTGAAAACAAATTACTCGTTCTTGTGGACTTTTTTCTGAAGTTAAATCATTTTTTTTAAAAAAATGATTTAAAGGCTTGACCCGGAAATTATGTTCTGTATAATGCACATCTTCGTTGCTTGAGCAGCTTTAGAAAAAAGCAACAAGTTCTTTAAAAACAAACAACCAATAAGTGTAGGCGTTTAGTAAAAATATAATTAAGCATATTTGCAGTCAAGTTTAATTATTAAAAACTAAGAATGTAATTAGGTATTAGCTCAATAAATGTTTATAGTGGACATGAGCTAAAAGCTAGCAGAAGAGTTAAATTAAACTGAAGAGTTTGATCCTGGCTCAGATTGAACGCTGGCGGCATGCTTTACACATGCAAGTCGAACGGCAGCACGAGGGAAACCTTGGTGGCGAGTGGCGAACGGGTGAGTAATACATCGGAACGTGTCTTAAAGTGGGGGATAACGCATCGAAAGATGTGCTAATACCGCATATTCTCTAAGGAGGAAAGCAGGGGATCGAAAGACCTTGTGCTTTTAGAGCGGCCGATGCCTGATTAGCTAGTTGGTGGGGTAAAGGCCTACCAAGGCGACGATCAGTAGCTGGTCTGAGAGGACGACCAGCCACACTGGGACTGAGACACGGCCCAGACTCCTACGGGAGGCAGCAGTGGGGAATTTTGGACAATGGGCGAAAGCCTGATCCAGCCATGCCGCGTGAGTGAAGAAGGCCTTCGGGTTGTAAAGCTCTTTCGGTCGGGAAGAAATAGTTGTGGCTAATATCTGCAACAAATGACGGTACCGACATAAGAAGCACCGGCTAACTACGTGCCAGCAGCCGCGGTAATACGTAGGGTGCAAGC
>CAZKPL010000064.1:0-14165 GCA_964554625.1 uncultured Nitrosomonas sp.
CTGTTGGCATGATCATCTATCCTCTGCAAAGACTCGCGCATGTACCAACAGCCTTATATGATCAGGCAGGAGAGCTCATAAATGATTTTCGGTTGACAAAAGAAATTGCTTCTCTCAGACAGCAATATTTCTTTAGCCAACAAAAGCTCTTCCGGTTACAAATGCTAGAAGAAGAAAATGCCCAATTGCGCGAATTGCTGGGTGCTGCCCGGCAAACAGAAGCCAAGGCGATCATGGCAGAAATTTTATATGTTCCACGCGATCCCTTTAATCGTAAGGTAACCCTCAATAAGGGAAGTTTTAGTGAGATCGAAGCAGGCCAGGTAGTCGTAGATAACCTGGGGGTCATCGGACAAATAACCCAGATTCACCCCTGGTTATCCGAAGTCACTCTCATCACTGATAAAGATCATGCTGTCCCTGTACAGGTTGCCCGTAACGGCTTACGCTCGATCGTTTCTGGCGCTGGCAAAAATAATGAGCTAGAGCTACGCTATTTATCGGTCAACGCGGATATCCAAAAAGATGACTTACTTATTACCTCCGGGATCGGAGGTGTTTATCCGCCCGGCCTACCTGTGGCGCGAGTAGAAAATATTGAGCATGACCGCTCACGTGATTTTGCGTACATCAAATGTGCTCCTGTCGCAGGTGTGAATAGAAGCAGACAGGTATTGATACTTTCCTTATCATCCCCCGTACCAGAGCCACCTGAAGAAGAGCCGAAGAACATTGTTCCGCAAGAAAAGCAAAGGAAAAGCCGTGTCCAATGATTACCTTGGTCAGGAACTCCCGCTGGAAGCAAAAAGCAGCTTTATCTTTTTCAGCTTACTGATTGCGCTATTATTTAACCTGCTGCCCCTACAAGAAATCACCTTGTTACTTCGTCCGGATTTTGTCGCGATTACGCTACTCTATTGGAGTATTAACCATCCACAACGTATTGGAATGAGTCTTGCTTTTATTGCTGGCTTAGTCATTGATGTAAGTAATAGCAGTATTTTGGGTCAGCATGCATTAGCTTATTGTCTGATTACATTCTTTGGGATGATACTGCATCGACGCCTGCGATTATTCAATGTCTTTCAGCAAGCTCCCCAAATTTTCTGGATGCTGCTCATAACTCAATTCGCTGTATTTTTGACAGGTACACTAGGAGGCACTTATTTTCCCGACTGGTATTACTTTCTTCCTAGTGTTACAGGTGCATTATTGTGGCCAGTCATTGCATTCTTGTTGGGCATCCCTCAAAAACCGAAAAGTGATCCTAACGAACTATGAATTATGGAGTTGAGCTTCGTAATCACTTGCGTGAATTACGTCATTTCCATATTAGGCTTGCGATCAGTGCGGGCTTTGTCGTACTGTTATTTTGCCTGCTACTTACTCGTTTCTTTTATCTTCAGGTACTCCGAGGGGAACACTACACCACCTTGGCAGAAGCTAATCGAATAGCCATTATGCCACTCGTTCCCAATAGAGGTCTGATATATGATCGCAATGGAGAAATACTCGCACAAAACCATACGACTTATGCACTGGAAATCGTACCAAATAAAGTTGCCAACCTGGAATCAGCCATAGACGAATTAGCAACCGTAATTGAAATTACACCGGAAGATCGTCAACGATTTAATAAATTGAGACGGGAAAGCACGCGCTTTAAAAGTTTACCCATTCGAGCTCGCTTATCAGATACTGAAGTAGCCAGTTTCGCAGCAAATCGCTACCGGTTTCCTGGAATGGAAATTAAAGCACGGTTACTTCGTCATTACCCTCACGCCGAACTTTTATCCCATGTCATTGGATACATTGGTCGTATCAATGATAAGGATCTTGAGCAACTTGAAAACAATAATGAACTGGAAAATTACCGGGGTTCTCTGCATATCGGAAGAATAGGCATTGAACAAAGTTATGAAAAAGAATTACACGGAATAACCGGGTTTGAACAGGTGGAAACAGATGTAGCTGGCCGATACGTGCGGACATTATCCCGCACCCCCCCTGTGGCTGGTAATGATTTAGCTCTCTCTCTCGATATCAAATTACAGCAAGCGGCAGAGCGTGCGTTCGGTGATTATCGGGGCGCATTAGTAGCGATGGACCCAACAAATGGTGAAATCCTCGCTTTTGTCAGTAAACCGGGATTTGATCCCAATCTGTTTGTAGATGGCATTGATCACTTGAATTGGCGTTTACTCAATGAGTCCATAGACAGGCCTCTCAATAATCGTGCGCTTCGAGGAATATATCCACCTGGCTCCACCTTTAAGCCCTTCATGGCGTTAGCTGGACTAGAATTAGGCAAGCGCACATCCGAGTATTCGATTAACGATCCAGGTTACTTTAGCCTGCCCGGCAGTCAGCACCGCTTTCGAGACTGGAAACCAAGTGGGCATGGGAGGGTAAATCTACATAAGTCACTCGTTATTTCCTGTGATACATACTATTACACCCTTGCAAATGATCTAGGGATAAACAATATTTTCAACTTTATCAGTCAGTTTGGATTTGGTAGAAAAACCGGGATTGATATTCCTGGTGAAGTAGCTGGGCTCCTTCCCTCACCTGAGTGGAAAATGAAACGTTTTAAGCAAAACTGGTTCCCTGGCGACACAATTTCCGTTGGGATCGGTCAAGGCTATAATCTGGCTACACCCCTTCAACTGACCTTCGCCACCATGATTCTTGCCAACAAAGGCACGGCTTATCGTCCACATTTTGTGAAACAGATTAGAGATAACAAAATAGGCCAATTATTTGAGAATAAAGCCAATCAGATGCATACGCTAGATTTAAAGAAAGAAAATTTGAAACACGTCAGTAATGCGCTAGCCGATGTAACACGCCCTGGTGGAACAGCAGCACGAGCAGGCGCAAATGCTGCTTATACTTTTGCCGGAAAAACAGGCACCTCACAAGTCATTAATATTAAACAAGGCGAACGCTATATTGCCAGCAAAATACAGGAACGCCACCGTGACCATGCGCTATTTACAGCTTATGCGCCAGCAGAGGATCCAAAAATTGTGATGACGGTGCTGGTTGAAAATGGGGGTTCTGGCGGCTCGACTGCTGCACCTATTGCACGACAGATATTGGATTATTTCTTTCTTGGAAAAACACCTGAGCCCATACTTGCTGAAAAAGCAAATAATCGATCGCATTAGAAATGTAACAGATAATTAACACGCTAGCTTAAAGCTACTGCTTCTTTGACACATCGTTACCGTCGATCAACCATAATAGGGATTGGTAATTAAGTTGTTATGATTGAATTCAAGCGCCCATGGCATTATCTCACACGCTATATCGATAACTTCTTGTTAGGCGGGATCTTTTTGTTGATGCTGGTTGGACTAATCGTGCTCTATAGTGCAAGTGGAGGAAATTCAGGCCGGGTTAGCAGCCAAATATTAAATATGATCGTAGCGCTCATAATTATGTGGTTGGTAGCCAATATTCCCCTTCAGCAAATTATGCGTCTTGCCTTACCATTGTACATAATAGGGATCGCTCTATTGATTGGTGTTGCCCTGTTTGGTGAGATACATAATGGTGCACGGCGCTGGTTAAGCATAGGGATCACAAGAATTCAACCTTCCGAGCTGTTAAAAATAGCTGTTCCCCTCATGATGGCCTGGTATTTTGATAAATCCGAAATAACCCTGCGTTTACGTGATTATGCCGGCGCCACCTTAATTCTGTTATTACCCGTATTACTGATTGCCCGTCAGCCTGACTTGGGAACAGCCCTATTGATTACAACGAGTGGTTTTTATGTTCTTTATTTTGCGGGCTTATCCTGGCGGGTGATAGCTGGTTTGCTAGCTACTGCTGCAAGTGTATTGCCATTATTCTGGTCATTAGCAATGCATGACTATCAGCGTAAGCGCATTTTAACCATGCTTGATCCTTCTCAAGACCCATTGGGAGCAGGTTACCACACTATACAAGCCAGCATTGCCATTGGCTCCGGAGGCATTACCGGAAAAGGATGGCAAAAAGGAACACAATCCCAGCTGGATTTTTTACCCGAGCAAAGTACCGATTTTATTTTTGCAGTATTTTCAGAGGAATTTGGTTTAATCGGCAATGGCTTGTTATTATTATTGTATCTAGTCGTCATCGGGCGTTGTATGATCATTACGGCCAATGCCCCGACACAGTTTACCCGCCTCGTTGCGGGTTCGATTACATTGACTTTCTTTACCTATATTTTCGTCAATATGGGGATGGTCAGTGGAATCCTGCCTGTAGTAGGTGTACCCCTCCCATTGATCAGTTTCGGAGGAACATCTCTGGTAACGATGCTACTGGGCTTTGGTATTTTGATGAGTATACAAACACACCCTAAACTGGTAAAAACATAAGGATGGTATATCCATGTTTACAAATACACCCCATTTATTTTCTACTCGCTGGATAGCTTCGCTTACTCCTCTCCTATCCATCATTGCAGTGATCACGCTAGTAGCTTGTAGCAGCACCTCTAAGTATGCCGGGTCGCGAGAAAAAAACGCTGCTACAACATCAACGTTCTCAGCAAGAGCCAAAGGAGGGGGCTATTATCTCGATGATGGACCGCCTGATAACCCACCGTCTAATTTAAACTCTGTTCCTGATGCTATTCCGCGTATCGAAGCCTTAAGGTCAGCCAATATGCGCCCCTACGTCGCACTGGGACAAACATTTACACCCATGACATCACTCACTCCTTACAAGGAACAAGGTATCGCTTCCTGGTATGGACGTCGTTACCATGGTAAACAAACTGCTTCTGGAGAAGTGTATGACATGTATGCCATGACAGCTGCTCATCCGACTTTACCCATTCCAAGCTATGTCCGGGTTACTAACCTTAATAATGGCAAATCAATAGTCGTTCGCATTAATGATCGAGGTCCTTTTTTGGCAAATCGAGTCATTGATCTCTCCTATACTGCAGCGTACAAACTGGATGTGCTCGCAAATGGAAGTACCCCGGTAGTGGTTGAAGCCATGATTCCAGGGGTTGCCTCATCTACTCGAATCGAAAAAACCGTTACTACACGGCTATCTAGCACGCAAAACAATAATATTTATCTGCAGCTCGCTGCATTTGGCTCTGCCCGTAATGCTCACAACTTTCTTTCACAAATACGCACAGAGCTGCCTTCAATCACGCATAAGACCGACATTACTAATGAAGATGGTCTATACAAAATTCATACTGGCCCCTTTTCCAGTCACATATCTGCTCAAAAAAGTGCTGAAGAAATTGCCCAGCGCATTGCTATCAAGCCAATATTGACGATGCGTTAAAGAGTTGCTTGGGTACCCACGCTGGAAACCTGTGCTCAGCGAGCGTGCCAGTAGCGACGATTAATTTCACGCCAGCTGCCAACTGAGATGCCATTCTCTTTAAACTTCAGTAATACCGCCCCATCGCGATCACTGTACATTAGTTGGCTTCCCAGCACACGGTAGCGCTCAACGACTTCCTCATTTGGATGCCCAAAGTGATTACGATAACCAACAGTGAATAAGGTAAGCCGAGGGTTGACCTGTCGTATAAAAGCTTCTGTCGAAGAAGTTTTGCTGCCATGATGAGGTGCAACCAGAACCGTTGAGGGAAGCTGTTGGCTCGCGCGCGCAAGCAAGGCCTGCTCTGAACCTTTTTCAATATCGGCAGGCAATAACACACTGCCATGACGAGTGGTGATTTTCAATACGCAACTTGCTTCATTGGTTTTTCGTTTATCGCGATCATAGCTTTGCGCTAGAGGATGCAACAATTCAAAATGAACATCATCCCATTGCCATGATTCGCCCGCAAGGCATTGTCTCCCATTCCTAACGGTTTGCTGGATGGGATGATCAGCATCCAATGATGATAACAATGACTTCACGGGCATTGCTTCTGACACAGACGAAGCGCCACCGCTATGATCTAAGTCTGCATGGGATATCATCATAAGATCAAGTTGACTGATTCCTTCACCGCGTAAAAATGGCACGGTAATCCGCTCTCCGCTATCAGTTTCTCCAAAACTGGGTCCCGTATCGTATAACAGCGTATGATACTCGGTACGCGCCACTACTGCTAACCCCTGGCCGACATCCAGCACAGTCAGCCATAATTCGCCAGCTTCTGGTTTGGGTGGGGAAACTACAAATAGCGGCAGCAATGCCATCACTCCAAGCCATCGCGCAGGGAAGCCCGAGAAAAAACCCAAACCTGGGCCAGCTGGCAGAAACAACCAAACGATACCTGCTATACCGGCAATTACCGTCCACAAGGGAGGAGTATGCTGCTGCCAGACAACTTGGGGAGTTTCACTTAGCCATTTCAGCAGCGCCATGCCGCCACTTAATATTTCATGAGCGGGTAATAGCAAAGAATCAAGAGATGGCACAATTGCAAGTAGCGTCAGCGGAACTACCGCTAGGCTAATTAATGGAATAGCAATTGCATTCGCTAGCGGTGCGATCAGCGACACTTGCTGGAACATCACGAGCAGTAAAGGACTCAACCCCAGTGTAATGACCCACTGCACACGGATCCAACTGATTATCGCGCTCATTTTGCCAATACGGGCAAAGGTTACTAACGTGATCAGCGCTATCGCGCCAAACGATAGCCAGAAACCGGGCGAGATCACTGCCCATGGATCAAACACCACTACGATCAATAACGCCCATACGAGCACAGCGGGCGGCGATACCCTACGATCACTCCAGAGCGCAATGGCCATGATTGCCAGCATCAGAAATGTCCGTCTAGTAGGAACCGAAAAACCGGCTAGTAATGCATAACACAGTGCCGCCAAGAGGCCTGCAGCAATAGCTATTTTGCGCGCTGGCAGCAAGAAGGATAACCAAGAGCATCGACGCCAGAACCAATAGATCAGTGAAAAAACCATACCTGATACCATTGTCACATGAAGCCCCGAGATAGACATAAGATGATTGGTGCCAGTACGTGTGAAAATCTGCCATTGCTCATGAGGAATAGCATGCTGCTCCCCTACTGCCAGGGCAAATTGAATGCCCGCATAGGGGCGATCAGCTAAAACATGTGCAAACCGTGTGCGAATCTGCTGACGGGCATGCTCAATCAAATATTTAGGATGATTAACCCACTTATCTAAATGCACATTATTTTCTGATATGCGAACATACCCCATAGCACGGATATTGCGTTCCAGGGCTTTGGCTTCAAAATCGGAGCTATGGGGATTGGCGTTGCCATGGGGGCGCTTTAGCCGTACGGTCAGTCGCCAGCGCTCACCGGCATTGACCTGAGGAAACACGGATTTGCTGGTTTCCTCATATCTCTCACGCATTTTGTACCAAGTCAGCATGATATGAGCGGGCACCTTTGCCTCTGATGTTAGCACTTGCTCTACATCAAACCGGAAGCGCACACTTCGATCCGTTGCTTGCGGCAATTCTGCGATGATGCCGATCAGCTCAATATCGCGGCTTTCCCATTCATGCGGTAAAGCATCTGCCATACGCCAGTGGGCAAACATCGCTGCCCAGAAAAAGCCCAATCCAACAAAAAAAGCCAATGACAGAATTTTTCGGATCGCAACAAATGCATTCGGGAAAAAGTAAGCATAAAAAAATAGCGGTACTGCAGCAAGCAATAACGCTAATGCCCATTGTGTTTCAGGCAATTCAGCCTGTAGCTGCAATAAGCAAGATCCGAATACAAATGCGAGACTGTAGGCTTGTGTCAGCAATTTTTGCGATTACAAATGAAAAGCGCGTTGTTGATTCTTGCAATGAGCAAATTACAGATATAAAAGAATCGCTATCTTTTATATACGACGGGAAAATTCAGAGACTGAGGAAATCAATAAATTCACAAAATGGGAAGGCGTATGTAGATAAATCCTGAAATGGCAAGCTTATTTATTCAAAGAAGCGATTGTCTGCACGATTAACGTTAACGCGAAAAGATCATTTACGGTTAAAATGTCATATTTAATTCTAGAGAGACTCATTATGTATCGTATCGCTCCGAGCATTCTATCGGCAAATTTCGCTAAACTAGGCGAAGAAATCACCAACGTACTTGATTCAGGCGCAGATATTATTCACTTTGATGTCATGGATAATCACTATGTCCCTAATTTGACTATCGGCCCGCTGGTGTGTGAAGCGATACGCCCTTTAACCCAAGCAGTGATTGACGTGCATTTGATGGTTGAGCCCGTGGATCGTATCATTCCTGATTTTGCCAAAGCAGGCGCCAATATTATTTCCTTCCACCCGGAGGCTTCCAGGCATATCGACCGTACCATTGGTTTGATCAAGGAACAAGGATGCAAAGCAGGCCTGGTCTTTAATCCAGCTACTCCTCTTAGCTATCTTGATCATGTTCTGGATAAACTAGATTTGGTCCTGATCATGTCAGTCAATCCCGGTTTTGGTGGGCAAAAATTTATTCCTGAAGCACTCAACAAATTAACAGCAGTCCGCAAACGTATCGATGCAAGCGGCAAAGACATTCTGCTGGAAATTGATGGGGGCGTTAAAGTCGATAATATCGCTGAAATCGCGCGCGCGGGTGCGGATACCTTTGTGGCGGGATCAGCTATTTATGGCGCTGGCAAAGACAGTGACCCGCATCGTTATGATACGATTATCTCGGCAATGCGAACAGAGCTAGCAAAAGTTTAGTAATGGTTGTTCTTACCTTTTTATTACCCATCACCTGAACAAAAACAAATGAATCAGAATAGTTTGCAATGTGCTTGCCGTACAACAGAAATTGAGTTTCCTATCCAGATCAAAGCCGTTGTCATCGATCTGGATGGTACGCTGCTTGATACCGCAACAGATCTCGCCTTTGCCGCGAACAAGATGCTACGGGAATTAGGCAAACCAGAATTACCGCTTGCTACCATTCAATCCTTCATAGGAAAGGGTATTCAGAAACTGGTGAAACGTTCGCTGACGAATAGCCTGGAGGATGAGCCAGATCATGAATTATTCACCAAAGCTTTACCTATTTATGAGCGAAATTATGGTGAACATTTGTATACCTACACCCGTCCCTACCCTGGAGTTGTCGAGGGATTGAATGCACTCAAGGAGGACGGATTTCAGTTAGCCTGCATTACCAATAAAGCTGAAGCATTTACCCTGCCGCTGCTACGTGCAACTAACCTGCTGAATTATTTTGAGATCGTATTATCGGGTGACAGTTTGCCCAAAAAGAAGCCAGACCCCATGCCCTTGCTGCATGCCTGCAAGCACTTTCAAATTGAACCGTGTGAATTACTGTTAATTGGCGATTCACTCAATGACACGATTGCAGCACGTGCAGCAGGTTGCAATATCTTCTGCGTGCCCTATGGATATAATGAGGGACGGGATGCACATGAACTGGATTGCGATGCGATCATTTCTTCGTTACTTGAAGTAACGAAATTAATCAAAAGAATGAGTTAGTTTCACTAAAAAAAGAGCGCGTCGAATAATTTTCTATAACGTCCACACTGTACTGCATTGCGAATAAACATCCTGCTCGATAAGCACATTAATAAACACCCTATTGTTAAGCTACTCTCTGATTTTTTTCTTTTTGAAGAGGTGAGTGTGTGACTCAAAGTGAATTCAACGACTTGGCAGTCCAGGGTTACAACCGCATTCCCCTGGTGCTGGAAACTTTTGCTGATCTTGATACACCGCTTTCAGTTTATCTCAAACTCGCCAATCAGCCCTATTCCTATTTATTGGAATCGGTATTGGGTGGTGAACGTTTTGGACGTTATTCCGTTATCGGGTTGCCTGCAAAGACGCGCATAGAAGTATATGGCAATGATGTTGCTATCATCCAGGATTCCGGTTCCAAAAGAATCAATGTCAGCAATGTACTCGACTTTATCGAATCCTATCTTGCTGATTTCAGAGTCGCGCCGCACGCAGGACTACCCCGTTTCTGCGGAGGGTTGGTAGGTTATTTTTCCTATGACACAGTACGTTATATCGAACCAAAACTGGCCGGGCATGCCCGACCCGATACATTACATACACCGGATATATTGCTATTGCTGTCCGAAGAACTGATTGTAGTAGACAATTTATCCGGAAAACTTTATCTCATCATCTATATCAATCCAGATTCGGACAACGCTTACCAGACGGGAAAAAATCGACTCAAAGAGCTGCTAACCAAGCTACGGCAGCCTTTAGCCATCCCAGTTGAAGAACCAAGCACTTCAAGCGCTGCTGTCTGCGAGTTTAGTGAAACTGATTTCATCGCGGCCATAGAACGTGCTAAACAATATATCATTGATGGCGACATTATGCAGGTCGTCCTTTCACAACGTACCAGCAAATCTTATTCAGCCTCCCCGCTTGCGCTCTATCGCGCACTGCGTAGCCTCAACCCCTCTCCCTATATGTTTTACTATAACCTGGATCACTTTCATATCGTCGGAGCTTCACCTGAAATCCTGGTACGACTTGAAAATGACATAGTGACGGCACGCCCAATTGCCGGGACACGCCCCCGCGGCAAGAATATACAGGAGAATTCTGCGTTAGCGGCTGATTTACTGACTGATCCCAAAGAACGTGCCGAACATGTGATGCTGATGGACTTAGGGCGCAATGATATCGGGCGTATTGCTCAAACCGGCACAGTCAAGGTAACCGAAAACATGAAAATTGAGCACTACTCCCATGTCATGCATATTGTTTCCAACGTGGAAGGGAAGCTCAAGCCAGGCCTGAATGCAATTGATGTATTACGCGCTACTTTCCCGGCAGGAACGGTCAGTGGTGCGCCTAAAGTCAGAGCGATGGAAATCATCGATGAACTGGAAATCTCCAAACGCGGGATTTATGCAGGGGCTGTCGGTTACCTCGGCTTTAATGGCGATATGGATCTGGCTATTGCGATCCGTACCGGTGTAATCAAGGATGGCAAACTGCATGTCCAGGCAGGTGCCGGTATCGTTGCCGACTCCGTGCCTCTTAATGAATGGATCGAGACACAAAACAAAGCCAAAGCTTTATTACGTGCAGCTGAGATCGCTGAGAGCGGACTGGACAGCAAAATTGAATAAATATCAGTCAGCTTAAAATTAACTACCCTTACCTCAAGCAAGCAAGACTATAGCTGTAATTCTAGCGTCAATCTTTAGCCTATCTCAGTCCCTATCCAATCAAGTATCCGCATGAGTACCTGACACTGACCAATTTGAAGCTGATATGGCAGAACTGGAAAAGGTTGCTTAACTGAGGTGTCCGGTTTTACTTGACCAGGTCAATATGATTGGCCTACCCTTGGGCTGTTTATCGAATACTTCCTCTATGGTATCGAACGCCACCCACTCATCGCTGAAGAAACCACCGCCGGTATTGTCTGAAACACGGAACTGGATATCGGATTCAGCCGTGCAACCGATCTGATAGGTCAGCGTGGATTTGCCCGTGAGGGATGGACAGGAGCCCTTCTTCAGGATGCGTATTTCAGGATTTGGAACATTGGATTTAGTGCGTTTCATGTTGGTACTCCTTTGTTGATGAGAATTTAGGGAAAGCTGCTTTCATATAAGATGCTCCAAAAGCCGCAACTACGGTTACTTGATGGGTGTCAGTACAGCGACACCGCCGTATTGCCGATCGATGACTGCTGCCAGATCGAGGATGCCCTTCTCCAATCCGCCGGTATCAGCGATGTATTTCCTTGCCGATTCGAGATTGGTGGTTACCCAGCACTGGATCGTGCCATTTAGCTCAACCTGCATGACAGTCACGCCCGACAATACAGATGGATGATGACGCAGCAGATCGATCAAAGCGAGGCATTCGGCATGAGCTCGCTCCATATTGGCCTCGAACTCCATGATGGCCGACCGTTCCTCGTAGTCTTCACGCAAATTGGGATCGAGCGTATTGACGATGTTCGCCACGAGCGGATTCAGGGGTGTTTCCATGAATGTCTCCTATAGAAGTGATACAGAAATAAAAAACTAGATAGGCCAGCCATATGTAGCTAGCGATGGTGGTGGGAGGTGGAGGGAATACTGTGAACTGGAATTCTGGAAAACTGATACGCGGGAATGCGGGTGGGTTGAGGGATGGATTCAGGATTGCATCAGCGCTGTTGTCGGTGCCGCGTATTCAGCACACATCGCCAGCAGGTCGCCATCGATGCCTGACTGCTTCGGGATGAACAGGTCGACGCCGAAGCCTTCGTCGTTGAAGATGAAGACCATCTCGTAGCAATTCCCATGATCTTCCAGTACTTCGAAGGAAGGCGTGAAATCAGGCTCCCCGTAGCGACTATCGTCGAAGAGATTGCGCAAAATGGGCCAGCCGACTTCCTGCTCCAGAACTTCGACACTATCCCCCGGCTCCAACACGATCATGTAGCCATGCGTGTCGTAGTCGTAGGGTTCGTCCCCGCATATTTCCGAGAATCTTTGATGTACCAGGTCTCGAATGTCGGGATCGGGGATGCGATTTATCAAGGCGGGATCATTGAGGATGAGCATGAGTACCTCCTATCGTTAATGGAAGACAGAAAAAGCAAAACGCCTAGGGCCAATGAATGACCGAGGGCGTTTTGTAGGATTGCGACGCTTTCAGATTATCGAGCCCATATCGTCGCCGAAGGCTCTTGTGGTTGTGGGGTTAGGCCATTGATTGCGTGTCTATTTGAAGAAGTTGGTGGTTTTTGATACCAGACTTCAAAATGGACAGTAGCGGTAGAACCAGATTAGTAGACTGTTTATGTTGCATCTTCAGGATTAACCGCGAGTACGACCAAGGTACGATTCAAAATCAACTAAGGTAATAAGAAAATTAGCTGATTCTGTTTTACTTGTTGTCCCTTGAAGTACTTTAGTCACCGTTCTTAACCGGGCCTATGGTTAAGATTCTTATGAATGTACCGAATAGTGTGTAAGGTGGGCAGATATATTAGAAATAATACTTTAGTAAAAACAGAACTTTATTGAAAAAAACAATAGCAAAGGAGAATTTGTTAATATGAGAATACTAATTGTAGTATTGGTTTGTGCGATATCAACATTGACTGGATGTGCCACAATTATCCGTGGGACTGAGCAACAAGTACATGTCAATACTAACCCTGTCGGTGCGAAGGTAGAATTCTCAAATGGACAAAGTTGCCTATCTCCTTGTTCGATCAAAACTAAACGAGATCAATCTCTAGTTATCAACATTTCGAAAGAAGGATGTAGCACCCAAACAGCAACCATGGTTCCAACCTTGGCCGGTGGAGGTGTTATTCTTGGCGGCCTTATCGATTATGGAACTGGCGCAGTTTACGACCTGCAGCCCAATCCTATTACGATTACATTGGCCTGTACTGATATTGCCTCTAATACAAACAATCCAAGAAACGCACCTCAGAAATCCAATGTTGTTATAAATGAAGTTCCACAAGATAATGGAATTAACGATGTAGCCATAAATTTCAATGATGGGAAGATTGCCTTTAATAGAGGAGATTACCAACAAGCAATCAAAATATGGGAGGTATTAGCATCTCAAGGAAATGCAGATGCACAAAATAATCTTGGTGTCATGTATGCCAAAGGAATTGGTGTTCCCAGAAATGATCCAGAAGCTTTGAAATGGTTTCGTCTTGCTGCCGCTCAGGGAGTTGAGTTTGCGAAGGAATCTTTAAAGCATCCTGAAATGGTCAAAGCTGCAAAATTGGAATAGTCTGTAGATAGTTTCCCCGCGTAGTCAGCGTAGAAGAAATAACCCGGAGAGCAATGAAAGTTACTCACCGGGTCATTAAGGAGAATAGTGCTTATATTGCAAATTTTATATCGACCAGAGTTGCAAAAGCTTCAGCATTTTTTGGAAGCACTCTGAATAATCATTACGCCTCCTCGACATAAAGCAGATACCCACAGCCTTATCCACGAAAATTGTGGATAATAGCTATCATTAAAAATCTGTAACAAATCCACGGTACTTCAAGGGTTATCAGGAAATTCCCCCCCAATAAACTTCATTTCATAGCAAATAACATCCCATTGTTTTGGAGTTCAAGTTTTAGCTAGTACAATTCACCGCAGATAGAATTTACAGATAGGCACAAACCTTAAAGAGTGCGCTAGAACTGTGTCAACGACAATTTAATTTTGACCCGCTTACCAATAAAAGCGGCAATTTAA
>CAZKPL010000065.1:0-11617 GCA_964554625.1 uncultured Nitrosomonas sp.
TTTCTGACTGTCTCTTGCAGGCATCATCAGGATCGCTTTTCTGCCAACGGGAGCTAGAATTAAAAATTCTTATTCTTGCAAACAAGCATCCCAATCACCGCTTTTATTTTTCTTTATTCTCGATTTGATGCTTGGCTCAGTCTCGCACTGGCGCCTTCTTTGATCATCACACCACCGAAAAACTCAACCGACCATGCTGCCTTTCTTCATGGCTCATCAACACACCTCGCGCACCCCAGGTTTCTAATTTTCTAGGCTACCCATCTGTTTTAGAAGAGAATTTGAAAAGAGAACGATCGGTATACTTTTTGCGATAAGTGCGCTAGAATGACAATCAGTAAAATATTTTTATCAGGCAGATAAGGGGAATTCATTTCCACCACCTGCGCTCATCATGGAGACTTAGCTATGATTAATTCAACCACCGACATTATCGTGAATGGACTCGACCTGAAACGGATACGGGCAGCGCTCGATTCGATCAAAGCAGATGACAAAGGCGATATCGCTAACCCTGGCTACCGGGCGACAGTTGAGTGGGACAGCGGCTTTCATAGCACCACGCATACCACCGATGGCCAGGTGGTGCTTTCCGATGAACCCAAACGCTATGGCGGGGAAGAAATGGGCGCCACACCGGAAGATTTACTGCTGGCAGCTGTGGGTGCTTGCCTGGTCAATACTTATATCGCCGCTTTATCAGCCGCCCGCATCCATGTGGAATCCCTGCGCATGAACGTTTCGGGCCGAGTCAATTTCCGAACAGCCTTTGGTCTGGAGGCAGGCACGCCTGGTTACAAAAATATCAAAATCGTTGTCGATATCCAGACCGATGCCCCGGAAGAAAAGGTCATCGCGCTAATGGAAAAAGTATTTCCAACCGCGCCCATCCCGGACACGATCATGCGACCGGTACCCATCAATGTCGAGATTGTTCACCACGCTGAAGCAACCGCAACACATGCTTCCTGAGTACTTCATCTGCACATCGGGATTTATGGCAGCCAGTCACGTACATTTTTGAGCATGAATAACTGCATATCAAACAAGGTGAACTATGAAAAATAATGATATTCACGATGTAGCCGTGGTCGGCGCAGGCCCGGCAGGATTGTCGGCCGCCTATGAGCTGGCCAGAGCGGGCCTGGAACCGCTGGTACTGGAACGCACCGCTGCAGTGGGGGATGTCTGGCGCAATCACTATGATGGCGTACGCTTGAATTCCGGCCGCTATTTCTCGGCCTTGTCAGGCAGCAAATTTCCCCTCTCCGCCGGCTCCTGGCCTTCGCGCGAGGAAGTGGTGCGCCTGCTGGCGACCTTCCCTGAGCGGGGAGGTTTTACAGTACAAACAAACATCGATATCAAACAGGTCAATTACGATCCCGACCGCGACCTGTGGATCATCACCAGCATCGATGGTAAACGTTTTGAATCACGCGCTGTGGTCATGGCCATTGGCGGGTGCCGCATTCCAGTCATACCCAAATGGGAAGGCGTGGAATCTTTCCCCGGCGAGATCATTCACTCCTCGAAATTCAAGAACGCTCAAGATTTTGCCGGCAAGCATGTGCTGGTCATCGGCACCGGCAATTCTGCCGCCGAAATTGCCAGCAGGCTCACCGAACACGCCAGTCATGTCACCGTATCGGGCAGAACGCCCCCGCATATCCTGCCCAAAAGCGTTTATGGCATTCCACTGATTGGTATTGGCGTATGGACCCGCTATTGGCCCGGCCCTATCGTGGATCGCATATTGAGCTTCCTGCAGCGCAGCATGATCGGCGACCTGAGCGCGCATGGTCTTCCCTACCCGCCCCTGCCACTCTCCAAACAATACGCCATCAACAATGTCGTACCCATTCTCTATCGTCCTTTCGTGGACGATGTCCGGGCCGGCCGGATCAGAATCGTCGGTCCGATCCAGAAAATCACCGGGCGAACCGTACATGTCCTGCGCACCCTGACAACCGATCCCGGCAGCACCCATTCACTCACGACGCTGGAGCCCGACGTCATCATCGCGGGCACGGGCTTTCGCACTGGGATTTCCAAACTGGTTCAAGTACCAGGCATCACCGACGAGAATGACAGATCGGTTATTTCGGGCGACCAGGAGTTCAAGGACGCCCCCCGCCTCTACTTCATCGGACAAGTAAACCCATTAAGTGGCCTGCTACGGGAAATCCGTCTCGAGGCTGGCAGAATCGCAAAAAAAATCAAACAACAATTGGCGGCGGGACGATAATGGAAATTTTCAATCAAGCTTCGCTGCCGCTCTGAAGGCGAAGCACCCAATCGATCATTGCTATGTTAGACACCGGAACGCAGGCACGACCCAGAAATCATTCACGGAAAGAAACCAATAAAAGAAAATTGCTGCAGACGGCCTGCCGCCTGTTTTGCAAGGAAGGCATACATGCCACGGGCATCGCCAGGATTATCGAAGAATCAGGCGTATCCCGCCGCACGCTGTACCTGCATTTCGGCTCGAAAGAAAACTTGCTCAAGGCAGTATTCGAGGCTGAAGCGAATATCTGGTTTCGCTGGTTCGATCGGGATTTGCCGCAAATGCACTGCTCTCCCGTTGAGCGTATCCTGGCCTTGTTTGATCTGATGCAAAACTGGTTCAAAAGCGAGGATTTTTACGGCTGCGTGTTCATCAATGCGGTCGCCGAGCACGACAAGGGTAACAGTTGGATACAGGAAATTGCCAACCGGCACAGCGAAAAAATCAATGCCAGACTGCAAGCAATGGTTGCGCAAAGTGGTATTCAAGATCCCGAATTGGTCACGAAGAAATTGAGCCTCCTGATCGACGGCACCATCGTGACGGCGATGGTGACCGGCGATGGCGAAGTCGCTCATATCGGACGACTGACTGCAGAGGACATCCTGCGCAGCGCCCCTTGCA
This sequence comes from uncultured Nitrosomonas sp., assembly GCA_964554625.1. Lineage (GTDB taxonomy): Bacteria > Pseudomonadota > Gammaproteobacteria > Burkholderiales > Nitrosomonadaceae > Nitrosomonas. Next base: position 2,912 of record CAZKPL010000065.1, read on the forward strand.
CCAACAATCAGGCAACAAAGATGCACCCAATTTAAAAGAGGAACACCGCCTTGAACTGGTCATTAAATTTGGACAAGAGGATACCCGCACCTCTACGCATTTTGCTGAGGGGTGCCGGGCAGGTCGTCTTCTGTAACAACGCCGTCACAGGGTTCACCGTACTGGCGGCATTCTACGCTGGCGGAACGATCACAGGGCTGGCTGCAACCATTGGCTTGATCAGCAGCACTGTGACTGCCTATGCCTGCAGATTCTGCAAAGCCGATATCGAAGCAGGATTACATGGTTTCAACGGTGTACTGGCAGGCGCCTGCCTCTCGATATTTCTTGAACATACGCCCCAGCTCTGGCTCTATATTGTATTGGCATCCATGCTGTCGAGTGTTATGTGGACAGTTCTGACCAGAATGCTCCGGCTCTTTAACATGCCAGCCGCAACTTCACCATTTGTCCTGGTCAGCTGGGTATTTCTGGTAACGATCCACGCCTTTGACAGCTACGCATTTGGCCCAGCGTTACCCGCAGCAAGCATGCAGTCAGCCGTCATGGATATAGGCACCCTCCCCCTGGAAACATGGTTCACTGCACTGGCAAGAGGCATAGGCCAGGTTATCTTTACTGACAATACGCTTGCCGGCGGCATACTTCTTACTGGAATTGCCATCGCCTCCCTGCGCGGCGCGCTGATGGTGATTGGCGGCGCTTTCATCGGGGTTGTCGTACCCGCAGTGCTCGGTGTCCATGCAAGTGCTATCGAGGCGGGACTCTATGGATTCAATCCGGTCCTGGTCATGATTGCAATCGGCTGGGTTTTTCTCGAGCCCAGCGCCAGAAGCGCCTTGCTGGCAATCCTGGCCGGCATTCTGGCCGTGTTGTGCCAGGCAGTATTATCTAGTCTACTAACACCCATGGGCCTGCCCGTTCTGGCATCTCCCTTTATTCTTACCTTATGGGCAGTCCTGTTTATTGCAAGTAAATCCGGATACTGGTTTTCGCCAGCAATGAGTGAAGCAGATTATCCTTTTCGATCCCAGTAAACATTTCCAAGGAGGAGTTTATGACTGCAATCTGGCAAAATTTATCGATACATACCCGGCGTCTTATGATTGCAATCAGTACGCTAATGGGCATTACTCTCATTGGAATGCAGTTCCACGTCAGTTCCCAAGGCGACACGTCGGAAACATACCCAAAAGGGTTTCGGGGCGGTACTTGCACCATTGAATCCGATACATTTCTGATTGGTTATTCTGCCTATTTTATTCCTAAAGACTATGCAATACCGCAAGATGCCTTAAGTGCAATGTCTGTTCCCATTTTGTGCGGAAAAGTACCCAGCCCAGGTATACTCAGTATCACTATTGACTTACTGTATCCCGTTTTTGCACGTGAGCGATCGGTGGCACTCAGCCTGTTCAGGGAAGTTGATGGCAAACTGGGAAAAGCACTTCTTTCAATTCCCGCAAAAAATTATCATTCAGGCAGTATTTCTCATGAGATTCATATTGATGAACCAGGAGAATACGTGCTTCATCTTTCGGGCATAGATGAGAATCAGCTGGATTTTAGATTAGTCATCCCGATCACCGTAGGTCCGCAATGGTACGAAGGCATCGTTCAGTTCTGGCCTTTACTTCTGCTTTGCACAGCAGCTGTCTTTTTTTATAATCTTAGGCGAATAATTGATTAATCTCTTTTTTCGATTTAGCACCCTGCTCCCCCTCTCGGTCTAGATCCACGCATTGAGTGTTAGCCGCCTATTCACGAAGATCTCAGGACTGGATTGCTTTTCCTTTTAATCAAGTGCTGGTATTGTGGGGTATATCAGTATGCTGAGTGGATAACAATCCAGCCTGATCTGCTGTAACCTTGCAGTGTGGCTTATCGTTTGCAATATCGAAATCATTACGCCAGTGAAATGGCTGCAGGTTTTCCGGAGAATCTGGACTGCCTGGTTTGACATTTACGATCTTCCAACCATATTCTGACTTCGCATTATTATAGTGTTGCCGGTTTATCCACGCACCACATTGATCCTTGCGCCACTCGGATGTATCTCGCTCCAGCATCCCCCGTCCTTTTTCCCAGACTACCTGCACCAGATTTTCATCAATAGTCATTAGTCTTCTCCTTCACAAAAGGTTTTCTTAATATGACCTAATAGTCAGAATAAATGCTTTCTCCTCTACCCCTATTGAAATGGATCAATTACAAATCCAGTTTATCATCTACTTTAATATTTGGAAAACAGTATAAGCAACGGGGAATCCCGCTTTCCAGAGGGAGGAATAAAGTTCGGATTTCTTGAGTGCCAAGGGTCATATCCTGGTTGATGATGCCTCAAATAACATGCGATCCGGCAGCAAAAGGAATCTGAATTCCTTATATGAGGAAGCTGTCTTGAAAAAAAGTTTCGTCACAAGGGAAGTGAGGTTCCGATGGATACGATAGCAATTTTTTGTGCGATTGACGATTTTTGTAAAGCGTTTGAGCCGCGCTGGGAGCAACGCTTACTAGAGTTGCCGCTGAAACGGCGTCGGCGACAAGGAGAGCTGTATCTAAGCGAAATCATGGTAATCGTCGTGGGATTTCATCTGCCGGGTTACCGGACATTCAAGCGCTATTATTTGGATGAAGTGTTGAGGCATCAGCGGTCTTATTTTCCGAGGTTAGTGAGCTATAATCGCTTTGTTGAGCTATTGCAAGGTAGCCTCGGGCCCTTGTGCTGCTTACTGACTAGCCGCTTTGGGCAATGGAGTGGGATCAGCTTGATCGATTCGACCAAGATCAGTGTGTGCCATAACCGCCGCATTGGATCGCATAAAGTAATGGCAGAGTTTGCTGCCCAGGGAAAGACCAGCGTGGGTTGGTTTTATGGGTTCAAGCTGCACCTGGTCATCAATGACCAAGGGAAATTGCTGGGAGTGAAAATCACGGCGGGCAATGTGGATGACCGTGACCCGGTACCAGAGTTGACGCGCTCCTTATTTGGAAAGCTCTTTGGTGACCGGGGTTACCTCTCGCAGTCACTCTTTGAGCAACTCTGGGAGCAAGATGTGCAGCTCGTTACCAAGGTACGCAAGAACATGAAAAACAAGCTGTTGTCACTGTTTGACAAAATCCTGTTACATAAACGCCCGATCATTGAGACCGTCAATGACCAATTGAAGGGTATCTCGCAAATTGAGCATTCCCGTCATCGCAGCCCATTTAACTTTTTTGTTAATCTGATGGCCGAGCTGGTGGCTTACACCTTTCGGGAGAAGAAATCCTCACTTAATATCAGGCTCTCTCTTTCATGAAACGACTTATTTGATTTGGTCAAGTATTTTATTTCGATTGACTGTGACCGATGCAAAATCTCTCGCTTTGCCCATTACTATTGCTAAATGATCATTTTAATGAGGCTATTTTGATGTTTGTGTATTTCTGGTAGAAAAGTGAATCCGCCAAGTAACTGCGGTACAAAATAAAACTTCCTGCCTTTTTTGAGTCAGGTTGCATCCTACTCGGCACGCTGCTCTTCGGTACAGGACATACCCGGCTGACTACCATCCTAACTGAACAGCCTTGCCTTCAGTATCTATAATACTTCTCGTGAATCAAAAATTGGTTTAAGTTAGTACGGCACACTTATGAATAATTAAAATTTTGAAAATTCAGCCTAATTCTCACTCCTTAATTGTTTCTAGTAGAAAATCTGGGTTCAATTCTTTTATGATTCTCGATCAAGCCTACGGTAATCTGCTAGGCTTATTTTGTATTTCCTCAATTTGGCATAAACAGCGCGTGATGTAATACCCATGTCTTCAGAGACTTTCGTTATATTTCCGTGGTGTTGTTTTAAAGCTGTTTCGAGGAATGATTGTTCAATTCTGGCGAGAGCATGTTCTTTCACATCTTTCCATTCAACAATACTTTTTGTCTCAGCTGGAAGCTCTAAATCCAGTTCGCTCATTTCTTTGCCGTTAGCAAATAGCATGCTGCGTTCAAGGATATTTTCCAGCTCGCGAACGTTGCCTGGCCAATGATAAGCCCGAATTTTTTGCATGACTTCACGACTGACTGATTCAATTTCTTTATGATACCGCTTGTTCAAACGCTGAATGATCAATTGCACAAGATAAGGTAAATCTTCTGGTCGCTCGGCTAAGGAGGGAATGCTTAAACAGACCACATTGATGCGATAATATAGGTCATTGCGAAACAGATCTTGTTTAACTAGATTCTCCAGATTTTGGTTGGTTGCTGAAATGATTCTTACATCAACTGTCAATGTTTGCCTGCCACCTACTCTTTCCAGCTCACCTTCCTGGATCACGCGAAGCAATCGGGTTTGTGCCGCTGGAGACAATGAATCTATTTCATCTAGAAACAAGGTGCCGCCTTCTGCGCGTTCAAAATAGCCTTGATGTACTTCAATAGCTCCGGTGAAAGCACCTTTCTCATGTCCAAACAAGGCACTTTCAATTAGACTTTCAGGAATTGCCCCGCAGTTAATGGCGATGAACGGTTTTTGGCTGCGATTGCTCATCGCATGGATGGCGCGTGCAATGAGTTCCTTACCTACCCCTGTTTGACCCTGAATTAACACCGTTGCCAAAGTAGGTGCAACAACCTCGATTGACTGTAGTACTTTCTGCATCATGGGGGATTTTGCCACGATCGCTGGAGGTTGGTATTTTTTTGATATTGGCTTACTTTGTTTGTACCAAAGCCGTTGCATGCTTGTTTCGATCCGGCAGTGCAACTCATCAATGTCCTTAATTTCCTTGACCGGCGTGGTATCGGTATATTCCATTCCTGCATGCCCTTTTGCTGCCTGGGGGTTGGTGTAAATACATACATCACATCTGCCATCCCGGCGGGCGATACTTTTTTTGATTTCGACTTTGGCGTAACCAAAGTTTCTTGCCGCGATACCTCCAAATACACTGGAGGTCATTCTGCATAATTCGGGAAAATTGGTCACTTGTTCGCCAAAAGGACAGCGGGAATTGGTAACGGTAATACAGTCCTGATTAGTTGAAACTAGCGAAAATTTACCGCCGATATTGTTTTTAAGGCCGAGTATGAGCTCGATATAACTTTCAACATCAAGCTGTTCATTTTTATGCGTATTTTCTCGATAAGTTTCTTCAAAGAAACATCCTGCGGTTTTGGCGATATGCTCGATCAACTGCTCACAATGTTTTTGCCCCTGTTGCTCGCTGGCATGCATCAGCTCAAGAATAAAGGTTTGCAGAAAAAAAATTGGCGTTAATTCAGAAAGAGGGTGATTGTTCATGGTCAATGAATTTTGTGAAATAAAACTTCACAAATTGAAGCATAGCTACATTAATCACGCAATGCTTATTGACTAATAGGTTGTAAATCATACATAAAATTATTCATATTCAATGGCATGAAATTTGCTCCATTATAACTAAAATCGTTAATACACGAATAAACCCAGTTTTTTGATTAAATCTTTCAGCTTTACTTGATTAGGAGAATTTACGTATGGATAAAGAAATGCCGCCACTCGATCCTCATCCGTTAAGCGAGTACGTTGCCTGGGCAGGCTCGCGCAATCGTGAACCCATTCTTGGTGTGCTCAAAGAGAAGCTGCCCAAAGATCCTGAATGCATCCTGGAACTGGCTAGTGGCAGTGGCATGCACATCAATTATTTTGCACCCCATTTTGATCATTTGCATTTTCAGCCATCTGATAAAGATATCGAGGTGTTTGACAACATTCAAAACCTGACCAGCGAATGCGGCAACAATAATATTGCTGATCCTGTGCATCTGGATTTAACCCATCCTGGAACCTGGTTTAATCCGGGGCCGAAAAAATCATTTGCCGCGATCTTCTGCATCAACATTTTCCAAGTCGCACCCGTTTCGATTGCCGATGGCATGATGGAATGTGCAGAACATCTGCTTAAGGATGACGGATTCCTGTTGATTTACGGACCTTTCCAGGTATATGGAGCGTTCTCGACTGATTCCAACCAAGAATTTGATGCCACCCTCAGATCTGCCGGTGTAGCTGAATGGGGACTCAAGGATATTGCTGATTTGAAAGAAGCAGCAGCAAGGCATGGCATGGAGCTCAAGGAGCAGATTGAAATGCCCAGCAATAATTTTTCGCTGATATTTGGCAGAATAGGGTAGTGAGTCAGGTGGGTTCAGCTATCGTTGCTGGTGTCGGACCAGTGTGCGGATTAGGCGCAGCGCTTGCCATTTGCTTTGCTGAAAAAGGCTTGCATGTCTTTATTGCCGGCCGTAGTGGAGATAAACTCAAAAAGGTGGCGCAGTATATCGAACAAAGAGGAGGGTCAGTTACTCCCGTTGTGGCGGATATTACAGTCGATGAAGATGTGAGGAGACTGTTTGAGATCGTGCGATTACGCGGTGATCCCATCGATATTGCAGCTTATAATGTGGATAGCAACATATCCGCTCCTTTTCTGGAAACGGACACCAAAACATTTGCTGTCTTGTGGCGGCAGAATTGCTTGGGCGCTTTTTTGTTTGCCAAGCAAACAATTGGTATCATGCAAGCACAGCAACATGGGACTTTATTTTTTACCGGGGCAACCGCTTCCCTGAGAGCCAGACCTCCTTTTACGGCATTTGCGTCTGCGAAGGCTGCTTTAAGGGCATTAGCACAAGGGTTGGCAAGGGAGTTTTCTTCTCAAGGCATTCATGTCGTTCATACTATTATCGATGGTGTCATCGATGGTGATCGGGCGCATAGTCAGTTTCCGCAATATGTGAAAGCAAAGGGCGAGGCGGGATTATTGCAGCCCGATGCGATTGCACAAACCTATTGGGCAATACATCAACAGCCACCCAGCGCATGGACGCATGAATTGGATTTGCGTCCGTTTAAAGAACCTTTTTGAGATAACGACTAGGAAAAAATATGAATAAGACAACAAATTGGAGTTTACAGGGCGGTTATTTTGAAACCTGTAATTGTGTCACATCCTGCCCTTGTATCTGGCTGCAACCTCCCTCTGAAGGCAATTGCAAATTACTGGTTGCCTGGCATATCGAATCCGGTCATCTCGAGAATCAATCGCTGGATGGATTAAATGTCGCTTTGGCCTGTTACTCTCCCGGTCATATGAAAGAGGGCAACTGGCAGGCTGCCCTCTATGTAGATGAGCGCGCGAATGATGGGCAGTTCAATGCGATTACCCAGATATTCAGTGGTCAACAGGGCGGACATCCAGCGCTTTTAATGAGTTTTGTCGGTGAAGTATTAGGTGCTAAAAAAGTCAAAATCGATTACCAGGAACAAGGTAATAAGCGGCAGCTGAGTATCCCCGGCATTGCTCAGGCGGAAATCGAAGGTATTCAAGGCATCAAAGGGAGTGATGCCACCATTGAGAATCCACCGTTATGCGTGGTGACCAGTCACCCAGCTGTAGTCGCACGATCCAGCAATTATCAGTATCAGGATTACGATAAGGTCTGGAAATTTACAGAGCGCAATGGATTTTATTCTCCTTTTGTTTACCAACCTTAAAGAATGACAAGAATGGCGCAGAACCTAAATGAATCTGTTATTACATTCTGAACGGTAATTCTTCATTTTCATAATTTTTGCTCAGTTAGTTGCTTATCATGCTTAATACGCAATCCGTGATTTTGCTATGCCTATTAGCTGTAGTGATCGTTTCCTGGGTCTATTTGTTTTATCAACACTGGCAGATGGCTTCATTACCGATGTCGGACATATGGGTGCCCCCGGCAGACATTTCATCATGGCAGTTTATCGATTTCGGGTTGGTTTATTCCATGTGGGCAGTGATGATGGCTGCCATGATGCTGCCCTCAGCCATTCCTATGTTCTTGGTGTTTTCCAGGATCTGCAAGCAACGTTATCAAACTTCTTATCATTTAAATATTCTGTTTGTCCTGGCTTACTTGGTAGTATGGTTTGCGTTCAGTATGGTACTGACATGGGTGCAGTGGCAAATGCATGGGCTGCATCTTTTGTCTCCGATGATGGATAACCAGAATGAGCGTTTGGCAGCCGCCATTTTTATCGTTGCAGGTATTTATCAATTTACGCCATGGAAAAGTGGTTTTTTACAATCTTGTCGATCACCGATGGGCTTTTTATTAACCGAATGGCGAGAAGGTGCGCAGGGTGCTTTTTATGTGGGATTAAAGCACGGCAGTGCTTGCGTGGGGTGTTGCTGGGCGCAGATGCTAATCATGTTTGCAGTAGGCGTAATGGATTTACTTGGCATGGTATTGATCACTTTACTCGTTACGGCGGAAAAAATAGTGCCCGGGCGGAGTCGATGGATTTCTGGCGCAGGAGGAGTACTGCTGATAGGCTGGGGAATCTGGCTAGTCTGATTGAAATCTTGTTTAAGCGCTAGCGTGTTCATGAAAAGCAGGCTAATTCCGTTAATCCTCTAGGGAATATTTGGCACTTCCCGGCAACTATCAGTCGGGCCGATTGCTATGGTCGCATTGATGGTTGCCGTAGGGGTGAGTCCAATTATAGATACATTTTCTTACTATATGATTAATTTTGTTTAAATATCTGATTTTTAAATATTAGCGACGAGAATCGAACAAATCACGCCAGCGTTTAGATTGGATAAAATCATTCACCAACCAGAACAAAAGTAGCATGCTTAAGATGGGGATTATCCAAGAACGTACTATTGCTCCATAATCCGTCATTTCCACGCG